>JBDNAP010000254.1:0-6555 GCA_039768325.1 Thiogranum sp. | reverse complement strand
GCGAGCCATGTGTCTCTCAAACTGTTCCATCTCCGGAGAGCCATAGGCGTGAATGCCATTACTTGAAAGCTCATAATGAATAGCAGTTTCTGGCATCTAGGGGTAAGTGAATTCTGTCTCTAGTTCAGACAAGGCTAAGCCTAAAATGAGCGAGGGTCAACCCGGTTTTATCAGTAGAGACTGGTGGATATGAGATAACACAACAAGATAAGATCAATGTAATCTGTTCTGTCTGTCTGGTGTGGAGTTTAGGTAGCAATGGCAAAAATACGACAACTCTATCAATGTACAGAGTGTGGTGCCCAAAGCCCAAAGTGGGCGGGGCAGTGTGGCGATTGTGGGGCCTGGAACAGTCTGGCCGAAACTGCGCCTGTCGTCTCGGTCAGTGGCAAGGTGTCTCGATTTGCTGGTTATGCCGGTGACAATCAGCCACTAGTACAGAATCTCTCCGATGTGCAGCCCGGGCAGGAAGCCCGAATGCCTCTGGGCATGGAAGAACTCGACCGGGTACTGGGCGGTGGTCTTGTAGCAGGTTCAGTAGTGTTGATTGGTGGTGACCCGGGTATTGGAAAATCAACATTATTACTGCAAGCCCTGGCCAGATTTTCAGATCAATTGAAGGTGCTGTATGTGACGGGTGAGGAGTCCCCTGAGCAGGTATCACTTCGGTCGAGGCGCCTTGGAATTAATGCAGACACAGTCCGCATATTGGCAGAAACGCAGGTAGAACATATCCTCGACCATGCGCGCAGTGAAGTGCCGCAGGTTATGGTGATCGATTCCATTCAGACTTTGTACACTGAGATTCTGCAGTCGGCACCCGGTTCGGTCGGTCAGGTACGAGAGAGTGCAGCGCAACTCGTGCGTTTTGCCAAACAGACCGGTGTCGCATTGTTCCTGGTTGGTCACGTGACCAAGGAAGGTACACTGGCTGGACCCCGTGTTCTGGAACACATGGTGGATACCGTTTTGTACTTTGAGGGGGATTCGGGTGGACGATATCGCATTATAAGGGCTGTCAAGAATCGCTTTGGTGCTGTTAATGAGCTCGGTGTGTTCGCTATGACCGACAGGGGGCTAAAGGAGGTCCGAAATCCTTCATCAATTTTTCTGTCACGTCATGAACAGCCTGTCGCCGGCAGTGTAATTATGGTGACCATGGAAGGTACCCGTCCATTGCTGGTCGAAGTTCAGGCGCTGGTTGACGACAGCCAGTTATCCAATCCACGTCGAGTTACGCTGGGACTGGAACAGAATCGTCTGGCCATGCTGTTGGCTGTGCAACACCGCCATGGTGGCGTGCTGATGAGTGATCAGGATGTTTTTGTCAACGTGGTTGGTGGTGTGAGAGTGAATGAAACAGCTGCTGATTTGCCGGTATTGCTGGCAGTGCTTTCGAGTTTTCGCGACCGTACCTTACCCAATGACCTTATTGTATTTGGCGAAGTGGGGCTTGCGGGGGAAATAAGACCGGTTCCGAATGGTCAGGATCGCCTGCGGGAAGCCGCCAAGCTGGGCTTTAAACGTGCGCTGATACCATCCGCTAATGCGCCGAAGTCCGGTGTGGAAGGCTTGGATATCCGTGCGGTCTCCCGTTATTCGGAAGTCCTGGATTGGTTTTAGTACACCCTGAAGGTGGTACTACTGTACTACTAGCCCAGCGCTGAGAGTTCCCGTTCGAGAAGCTCCGGATGGCCGAGGTTTAATTCAATCAATCGGCGCAGATGAGTAATGCTGTCGGCGTCAATGTTTTTACAGTGCAACCCCAACCCTTCATTTTCGTGATGAGCTATCAGAACATCCATACAGATATCCAGGCCACCATCAAGATGGATAGCCAGCTGATACAGCTGATCCTGGTCGGCTTCGAAAGTTTGAGGTGTCTTAATCAATGCGCCGTGCAATGAAATATCGATAAGGTCGGTTTCCCATGACTGCTGTTCTGTCTGCAATGTCACCGGTACCTCAAAAGGAATCCGGCTGAACTGCCGCTGCTGTTCTTGTTCCTGTTCGGTAACCGCGACTTCAGAGTTGTGGACAGAAATCGCATCAGTAAAGAACTGAAGTTTAAGTTCGCCAACCGTGATTTGATCTCCATTTTGCAGCTGGCAGCTCTCTTCTCCAATATCCTTGTGATTGATTTGTGGAGTGTTATTGCCATGGAGGTGCGACAGGTAATAGCCTTCGTCCCGATGGGCAATCACGGAAAGATCCACGTCGGGTTTACCGATACGGGTGAACGCTTTATTAAGACGGATGGTGCGGCCCAGATGGCTGCCACTCTGGATCTGTATCCAGCCAACAGTTGGCATGCTCGTGACCACGGAACTCTGGCTGATGCCGTCACTTTGTTCGGAAAAACGTAGCGTGTGTTTCCCGACCTGAATTTGATCGCCTTCCTTCAATGGCTGTGCTTCGGTAATGGTCTGTTCATTGACCCGTACCTGGGTGGTATCACCCAGCACTTCAACAATAAATTCTTCGCCGACTGGCCGAACACGGGCGTGATGGGGTTCAATGGCAAGGCTGTCGATCTGAATAGCACAGTCTGACTCCCGCCCTATTAGGCAATCCCCCGATTGCAATGCAAAAACCTTGAGTTTGCGGTCCTTGAATGACAACGTCAGTTTCGCCATGAATGCCCCCTTTGGCATATTCCTAATCCCGGTTATAAACTGCGGCCACTTTGACTCAATCTGTTACGGTTTTAGTTCAAAGCGAATACCGGCCTTCGGGCAACAAGTGAAAAATTAATAAAATATAAATAAAAACAGTTAGATATAGTGTTTTTTGTGGTAGCGAAAGTGACTTGTGGATCTTCTTCCAAGGCATGGTGTAAAGGGCTATCAAAGTCTGCGCACATGACTCCAGCGTGCCACCCGGAACCGTTCAACAGTCAGTCATTGCCGCCACAGCTTAATTCTATCGGCTATTGGGTCTGCTCGCCTGGACGCCGCTGATTGACATGTATACGCAACGTTTTGATCAGGTTGCCTTTTGTTTGCATAATTTCGACAGGGTAGCCGGATAACAACAGGCTGGTACCGGGTTCGGGGATGTCTTCCAGATACTCGAGAACCATGCCGTTGAGGGTTTTGGGTCCATCGGTGGGTAATTCCATATGCAGGTCACGATTCAGATCGCGTATTGTTGCAGTTCCGCTCACCAGGAAGCTACCGGTTTTCTCGGCTGTATAGTCACTGATACTGGCAGACGGGTCTGTGGTGAATTCACCGACCACTTCTTCGAGAATATCCTCCAGGGTAGCCAGGCCTTGAATATCGCCGTATTCGTCAACCACGAATCCGATCCGTCTACGCTCATGCTGGAAATTCAGCAACTGACGGTTGAGCGGCGTGTTTTCAGGGATGAACACTGGTTCCCTGACCAAACTCTCAAGCATTTTCTCGTCCATCTTGTTTTTCTTCAGCAATGGCAATACCTTGCGCAGGTGGATAAAGCCGATCACATGATCGATGTTGTCCCGGTATACGGGTAAACGCGTATACTGGCTGTTGGTGATCTGACGAACAATGATCTCCCATTCGTCTGCCAGGTTGATACCGGCTATTTCCTTGCGCGGTACCATGATGTCTTCCACCGTCACTTTCTCAAGGTCAATGATGTTGAGCAGCATATCCTGATGTCGTTTTGGAATCATGGCGCCAGCCTCGAGAACGACGGTGCGCAGCTCTTCCTGGCTAAGGGCGTCTGTTGAGCTGTCCTCCCGGCGAATTCCAAACAACTTAAGCAAAGTGTTAGCGATGCTGTTAACGATCCAGACCAGTGGGTAGAGAAGCCAAAGCAGGGGGGTGTAGACAAAGGCGGCAGGAAAAGCAACACGTTCCGGGTGCAGTGCAGCGAGCGTTTTCGGTGTGACCTCCGCAAAAATCAGGATAATCAGAGTCAGCAGTCCAGCCCCGATGGCGATGCCGGTTTCTCCACCCAGCCGCAAGGCTATAACAGTGGTTAGCGAGGATGCCAGAATGTTGACGAAATTGTTGCCAAGCAGGATGAGCCCAATTAAACGATCGGGACGTTCAAGAAGTTTCTGTGCACGTGTGGCGCCTTTGTGCCTTGCGCGTACCAGATGACGCAAACGATAGCGGTTGAGTGTCATCAGCCCGGTTTCGGAGCCGGAAAAAAAGGCGGAGAGTATGATCAAAAAAAACAGTGTGCCAAACAGCGCGCCAAGAGGAATATCGTCCAAAGAGGTCTAACCTGTTTGCCAGCAAAGATGAATCAATTGAAGGCCTCAAGTGGCGCTTTGTCAGGCGGCCCTGTCAAGGATTATTTCCAGGACCAGTTTGCTGCCAAAATAAGCCAATATAAGGAGTCCGAATCCACTCAGGGTCCAGCGAATGGCTTTGCGACCCCGCCAGCCGAACTTCCAGCGGCCCCAAAGCAGTATGCCAAAGATGCCCCAGGCCGCAATGGAAAGAAAGGTTTTATGTACCAGTTGCTGGGCAAAGACATCCTCCAGAAACACGATTCCTGTCAACAGGCCGGCACTTAACAGCACGAAGCCCGTGCCAATCATCTGGAACAGCAGCTGTTCCATGATTTCCAGTGGGGGCAGGGCACGAATAAATCCGCCGGGATGGCGGTTGCGTAAATGCCGGTCCTGAATTGCCAGCAACACAGCCTGCACAGCGGCCAGTGCAAACAGGCTATAAGCCAGCACCGAAAAAAAGATATGCAGATCGAGTTGCCAGGTGCCCGCGGTGATCAACGAATTCTGTCCCGGATTCCAGCCGGCGAGGGCGACCGTGGCGGCGGCAATAGGGAGTACCGGTATACCCAGGTTTTCAACCGGTTGCTTGATAGAGGCCAAAAGCAGCACGACGACAGTCAGCAGGGCGATCAATGACGCTGCATTAAAAAAGCCCAGATTCAGCCCGTTTCCTGTCATCAGATCCGGGTAGAGAGCAACGGCGTGCAGGATTACCGCGCTGAAACCCAGCAACAGTACAGTACTGCGGCTCATCCGCAGACCCGATTCAGTACCGGCCAGACGGGCCGTGAGCGCAGCACTGGTTAAAAGGTATAAAACAATAGCGGCAATGGCAAAGGCGAAAAGATGCATAAGAAGAATAATGGCATAAGCTGCCTGAGGCTGAAAGCCTTGGTTGCTGGCAGGACTGCCTGACAGTGTCAGCTGCGCTGACGTATTGCGGCAGTCTGCCTGCCGGCCGGGCGATTGGCAGTGGTTTCAGGCCCGGAAGTGTGACGCGGTCTACATTATTTCTGTGAAATGCTGTGGCACGATCCTCGCATTGAGGAGGGAAACAGACTGCGAAGAGAGACTTATGAAACTCAGGGTTTTAGGATGTAGTGGAGGGATCGGTGCGGATCTGAGCACGACTTCCCTGCTGGTTGACAGCGATATCCTGATCGATGGCGGTACCGGGATTACCGAGTTGAGTCTCGACGAGATGTCGCGTGTTCGCCATATATTTGTGACGCACTCTCACCTCGATCATATCGCCGGTATACCCATGCTGCTCGATTCGGTGTTTGAGCGAATCACCGAGCCTGTCGTTCTGCACGCACGGCAGGAAACCATCCAGGTTCTGAAGGACCATATTTTCAATTGGCAGGTGTGGCCGGACTTTTCCCAGCTGCCGAGTGCCGAAAACCCGGTGTTGCGCTTCGAAGTCATGTCCCCGGGGCAGCAGATCCGGGTCGACAGCCGCAGCATCGAAATGATTGCCGTGAATCATGTAGTGCCGGCAGCGGGTTACCGGGTGCAGAACGGTGTCGGTTGTTTTGCGTTCAGCGGCGACACCACCAGTAATGACGCATTCTGGGAGGCACTGAACCGCCACGATAAACTGGACCTGTTGATCGTGGAGAGTGCTTTTACAGACGAAGATCGTGAACTGAGTTCTAAGGCGCATCATTACTGCCCTCAATTGCTGGCGGACGACCTGAAAAAACTGCAACACCGGCCTCGATTGTATCTGACCCATCTGAAACCCGGCAGCGAAGACATCATTCTCGAGCAGTGCCGCGGCCATATCGATGAACTGCCGGTTCATCGCCTGTGCGGGGGCGACCGCTTCAAGCTATAATCTCCGCTTCTATGGCGGAGTAGTGGAATGTTTCAGAACCTCACTGATCGACTGACAGGGACGATCAAGCGCCTGCGTGGCCAGGGCCGTTTGAGCGAAGACAACATCAGAGAATCCCTGCGCGAAGTGCGCATGGCCCTGCTGGAAGCGGATGTCGCTTTACCGGTCGTCAAGGAATTTACGGAAAAGGTCCGTGAACGCGCGGTCGGACAGGAGGTTATGCAGAGCCTCAGCCCGGGGCAGGCGCTGGTCAAGATCGTCAATGATGAGCTGGTGTCCCTCATGGGAGAAGCCTGTGATGAATTGCAGCTCAATATCCAGCCACCAGCCGTGGTATTGATGGCTGGTTTGCAGGGATCGGGTAAAACAACGTCCACGGCAAAGCTGGCGCGCTGGCTCAAGGAACGCAAGAAGAAATCTGTTCTGGTGGCCAGTTGTGATGTTTACCGTCCGGCAGCTATTGATCAGTTACAGACGCTGG
>JBDNAP010000253.1:0-17219 GCA_039768325.1 Thiogranum sp. | reverse complement strand
GTCGCCGGTAGGCCGATGCTGGAGCATTTCATACCATGTCATTCGATACCCTCGGCCTGTCGGCCGAACTCCTTCGTGCTGTCGCAGAACAAGGCTACAGCGAACCCACGCCGGTGCAGCGCCAGGCAATCCCCGTCATTCTTGAAGGGCGGGACATACTCGCCGGTGCACAGACCGGAACCGGCAAGACGGCCGGTTTTACCCTGCCATTGTTGCAGCGCCTCAATGAAACGACGTCGAGCAAGGGGCGGCGCCCGGTGCGTGCCCTGATCCTGACGCCAACCCGGGAGCTGGCGGCACAGGTGGGCGAGAGCGTCGACACCTATGGCAGACACCTGCCACTGACTTCGGCGATCATCTTCGGTGGCGTCAAGATCAATCCGCAGATTCAGAAGCTGCGCCGCGGCGTGGATATCCTGGTGGCGACACCGGGACGGTTGCTGGATCACGTATCACAGAAGACGCTGGATCTTTCCAGCGTCGAAATTCTGGTGCTGGACGAAGCCGATCGCATGCTGGACATGGGCTTCATACGCGATATCCGCAGGATTCTCGCTCTACTGCCGCAGCGGCGCCAGAATCTGCTGTTCTCTGCCACCTATTCCAACGACATCAGGCAACTTGCCGACACGCTGTTGGATAATCCTGCCCAGGTGGAAGTGGCGCGCCGCAACACGCCTACCGAGCTGGTCTCGCAGGTTATTCATCCGGTGGACCGGGAGCGCAAGCGCGAGCTGCTGTCCTTCATGGTCGGTTCGCAGAACTGGCGGCAGGTGCTGGTGTTTACCCGCACCAAGCACGGCGCCAACCGTCTCTCGAAGCAGCTGGAAAAGGATGGCATCAGCAGTGCGGCGATCCACGGCAACAAGAGCCAGGGCGCGCGTACCCGCGCCTTGCAGCATTTCAAACGCGGTGAGCTGCGGGTGCTGGTCGCTACCGATATCGCGGCGCGCGGCCTGGATATCGATCAGTTACCGCATGTGGTGAACTATGAACTGCCCAACGTGCCGGAAGATTATGTGCATCGCATCGGCCGCACCGGCCGTGCCGGCAACGAGGGGCAGGCGGTGTCGCTGGTCTGCGTGGACGAACGCAAGCTGCTCGGTGATATCGAACGCCTGCTGAAACGTGACCTTCCCAGGGTCGTGATTCCGGGTTATGAACCCGATCCCGCCATCCGGGCCCAACCGATTCAGTTGCGCAGTGGCGTGCGCGCCGGCGCAAAATCGAAACCCCGTAACGGCTCCGGGCAACCGCCCGGCAGAAGATCAGGGGCCAATGGTGGCGCATCTGCCGAGTCGCGTTTATCGAAAGGGGGACGGCCGCAGGTGCAGAGAAAGAAAGTAAATCGGCGCAGGGCAAGCGGCGCGGGATAATCGCTCCAGCGACGCTTGCGTCCGCGTGCGGTGCGCGGGTCTTCGAAGCGCACACACGCAGGTCCATGTCGCCACCGCCGACCATGGAGCCGCCCAGAGCCGCCTGTGCGGCACGGGCTTCGTGTCCTGCAATTTCGATAAAGTCGAAGCCCTGGCATTTGCCGGGGAGAATATTTGAGGCTACGCTGACAGTTTTTTAATTTGCCTGCGGTTATTAGAGAAAATACAAGTGCCTACAAGGTATTGTGATGTTCCGCAGAGTGTGCGTGGATAGCTGAATCCGGGTTTGCCTTACGGTATCTACGGTATTGAAAACTAAACATAAGAATATTGCGCCGGTTGATTTGCCTGTCTACACTGATTTGGCAGGATAGAAGCTGATCCTTAGGACAGTGGTAGAAAATAACAACAAACAGAAAGCACAGTTTACTTTCAGGGCTCAAAACACTAATAAATATCCAGGCAGAGACCTGGGGGGGGCAGGTGAATGAACGAGTCGATTAAAGATAAAGAAATTCGTGTACTGATTATCGACGATCAACCGATACTCCGATTCGGACTACGGGTTTTGCTGAACGAGGAACCCGGGATTACGGTTGTCGGTGATTCGGCCTGTAAAAAAGATGTTGACGCCTTACTGACTGAAACCAGACCTGATGTCATCTTGGTGGATCCGGGGACTGGTGACATGCAGTGCGTGGCGTCATTGCGGCAGTTGCCTCAGGAGACTATGAAATGCCGCATCATCATTTACACTGCGCATGACGATAACGAGCACATCATGCAGGCAACCGTGCAGGGGGTAAACGGCTACCTGATGAAGGACGGCACGATCGATGAATTGTTGCAGGCAATTCACGTGGTGTACGAGGGGGGCACTATGCTCAGCCCTACTATTGCCACCAAGCTTCTGCAGATTGTCAATCAGGACACTCCCGCGCAAGCCACTGCAGAGCGCATGCTCAGTGCTCGTGAGCTTGAAGTGTTGCGGTGTCTGGCCGAGGGAAGAAGCAACCGTAGTATCGCAGAAAAATTGTTCATCTGTGAGGCGACGGTGAAGTTTCACGTGCACGCAATTCTTGGAAAACTCCACGTCAAAAATCGCACCGAAGCGGTATTGGCCGCAGTGGATCGTGGTTTCGTAAACCTCGCCCTCAGAGCGGTAGGCCATTGAGGCTGAGACGCTAAGCAGGCCGGCCGTCGCTAGGGTGTTATATGCTGTTGTTGAATCCTGTTGCAGGCCGGTGATGTTTTTCAGACACCTGTTCATAATCTGGTTTTTCCTGTTCACGCTGACAAGCAGTGTTGCGTGGGCGGTCGGCGATCATTCCGAACAGGATCATAGTCATGGGAGCATTGCGCTGGAAAGCGGGATCGATCACGATGAACCCTTGCCCTGGGCACAGGATGGTTGCAGCGATCACTGTTGTCACGCGAGCGCTCACGCGCTGGGTCTCGTTTCGTACATTAGCGGTCTTACCGTGGTTCCCCTGCCGGATCACTTTCTTGTTTCAGAGAGTACGCCAAGTTCTCTGACCCTCACACCTCCCTTCCATCCGCCGATAGCCTGAATAGTTGATTTGAGGGGCCGTATTACGCGTCGGCGTAATACGGCGTACTTATCCGATTAATCAGGATTTATTTCAATGCGAAAACGATATGTATCGCAGCTCTGGCTGTTGGGGTGGCTGTTGTTCGGGGTGGCCACAGGCCCGGCTACTGCCGCGACCTCCCCCGCGTTGCAGGCACTGGCCCAGAGTTTTCTTGCTGAACATCCGGCGGCGCAGGCTGCACAAGCTGATCTCGAACGTGCCGAGGCGGAAGCACGCGCCCTTGGGCAGGCGCTGTATAACCCGGAACTTGAATTCGAGTATGAGGACTCGACAGATACCACCAAGTCCGTCGGCATGAGCCAGACCTTCGACTGGAACGGTAAGCGCCGCGCGCGGGATCGGGCCAGTGGCGAATCCCTGCGTGCCGCATCAGCCGCACTGGCCGCAGCACGACAGGAATTGCTCGCTGAATTGCTGGAAAAATTGAGCAGTGTGAAAGTCACGGCGGAGGCAGCTGGTTTATCAAAGCAACGCGTCGATTTGTTGAAAGAGTTCGTGACCTTGGCGGAGCGGCGCTACGCGGCGGGCGATGTCGGGCAAAGTGATGTCGATCTCGCTCACCTGGCACTGTCCGAAGCGAGTATGCAATCCGCTACCCTGCTTTCGGATGCCGCTGAAGCTGAAAGCCACCTGGCGGCCTTGTTTCAGCGGTCCATGTCCAGCTGGCCAGCGTTACCCGCTCTGCCCCTGGATGCTTCGGCATACGCTGACAATACCTTACTCGATCGGCACCCAATCCTGCGCCGTGCAGCGGCAGAGGCTGCGGCCGCGAAAGCCAATGTTTCCATTGCTCAACGTGATAGCCGACCCGACCCGACCCTGGGCTTGCATGGCGGGCGGGAAGACGATGACACGCTGCTCAGGTTGAGCGTTTCAATCCCCCTGTTTGTGCGTAATACCTATCGTGCAGAAGTGGACGCCGCCAATGCCGAGGCGCTGCGTGCGGAGCAGGTTTACCGGAACAAGCTGCAACGTGCGCGCGGTGAACTGCAGGCTGCCACCAAACGTTATCAGTCGACACGCAGCGCCTTGCAGGATTGGGAAAACAGCGGCCAACACCGTTTGAAGGGACGTATAGCACTGCTTAAACAGCTATGGGAAGCCGGAGAAGTCGGGACTACCGAATACCTGGTTCAGCTTCAGCAGACGCTGGATACGCAAATTTCCGCCGCTACCCTGCGTGCCGCGGTCTGGGAGGCGTGGATACGCTGGTTAAGCGCATCCGGGCAAATCGAATACTGGCTGGGTACTCAAACAGACCCTGCATCCCGAATGAAACGATAACGATTCTGCCAGAGAGAGAACACGATGAACCATGCTAACTGGACCATTCTATTACTGGCCTTAAGCGTCAGTAGCGGCGTTTTTGCCGAACAACAGAGTCATGATCAGCAACACGAAGAACACGAAGAACACCGGGATCATGACGATCATGAGTTCAAGCTCATTGAACTGGACGAGCGTCAGATCAAAGCGGGGGGTATAGAGACCGTGCAAGTGAAACGAGGTCACCACCCGGGCATAGTTTCAGCACCGGGAGAGGTGGTCCTTAACGCTTATCGAACATCGAAAGTCACACCGCGGATCGATGCACAGATCACCCGGCGTCATGCCCGCCTGGGGCAGCCAGTCGTACAAGGCCAGCCGCTCGTCACCCTTTCCAGTGTCGAGATGGCAGAGGCACAGGGTGGTTTACTGGTCGCAGACCGCGAATGGAAACGCAGCAGAAAACTTGGGCGCAAAGTGATCTCCGAACGCCGCTACCTGGAAGCCGAGGTGGCCCGCCAGCAAGCCTGGGCCAAGGTTGTGGCTTACGGGATGACCGAATCGCAGATTGAGGCACTGTTAAAGGAAGGCGACGTTTCCAGAGCCGCTGGCAGTTTCGAATTGCTTAGCCCCCAGCAGGGCACGGTAATCAGTGATGACTTCATTGTTGGCGAAGTCGCAGAATCCGGCCGCGTTTTATTTTCGATTACAGATGAATCGACACTATGGGTCGATGCCCGCCTGACGCCGGATGATGCGGCTCTTGTCGAGGTCGGTGCTTCAGCCGACATCAGCATCGGCGATCACCTTCTGAGCGGCCAGGTGATCCAGTCTCATCATAGCCTGGACGAAAGTACCCGTACGCTCTCGGTCCATATCGAAGTGCCCAATCCGAACGACCAGCTGCATCCGGGCCAGTTCGTCACCGCCACGATACAGAGTAAAAACGGCACAGAGGGTATCGCCGTCCCTGTGGATGCCGTACTGCGCAGCGCTGACGGCGACTGGCAGGTGTTCGTCGAAACGGCACCTGGACGCTATAAGGCCAGGGAAATCGAAGTGCAACACGACACCAGAGACAGCGTGATCGTTGCCGGTCTCAAGGAGGGTGTGCGCATAGTCAGCAAGGGCGCTTTCTTCATTCAGTCCGAAATCGCCAAAGGCGGCTTTGACATCCACAATCACTGAGGAGGGTGAGCCGTGCTGAGCAGACTTATCGACCAGGGTGTGGAAAACCGCTTGCTAGTGGTACTGGCGCTGCTGGCCACCGTTGTCGGCGGTATCCTGATGGTGCCCAGCCTCAACCTGGATGCTTTTCCGGATGTGACCAATATTCAGGTCGTGGTGAATACCGAGGCACCGGGGCTGGCTGCCGAGGAAGTCGAACAGCTCATTACCTATCCCATCGAGGCCGTCATGTACGCGTTGCCCGATGTCGAGGAGGTGCGATCGATTTCCAAGACCGGGCTGTCGGTTATCACTGTCGTTTTCAAGGACGCCACAGACATCTATTTTGCCCGCCAATTGGTCTTTGAACGCCTGCAAGCAGCACGTGAACAGATTCCAGAAGGCGTGGGCGTTCCGGAACTGGGTCCCAATACCTCGGGGCTGGGCCAGGTGTTCCAATACGTTCTGAAAACCAGCGATGCGGAAAAATTTGATGCCATGCGCCTGCGCAGCCTCAATGACTGGGTCGTCAAGCTGTTATTGATGCCGGTCGAAGGTATCACGGATGTACTGTCCTTTGGCGGTGACGTGTTGCAGTACCAGGTACTGATAGATCCATCGCAACTGCTCGCTTATGAGCTAACGCTTAACGAGGTGGTCGAAGCGATTGAGGATAATAACCGCAACGCCGGTGGCTGGTACCTGGACCGGGGTGCCGAGCAGCTCATTGTGCGCGGTGTCGGTTGGGTCCGCAGTGGAGATGAGGGGCTGCGCGACATCGGTAATATCCCGGTCAAGGATGTTGACGGCGTTGCGGTGCGGGTACGTGATCTGGCCAGGGTGGAGTTCGGTCCCGAGATTCGCCAGGGCGCGGTCACCCTGACAGCACGCGACGGCAACGGCACTCCACAGCACGCGGGTGAGGTGGTCACCGGCATTGTGCTCAAACGCCTGGGGGCCAATACCAAGAGCACCATCGACGCTGTCAAAGACCGCTTGCCGATTATCCAGCAGGCACTGCCGGAGGGTGTCAGCCTCGAACCCATCTACGATCAGGCCGATCTGGTCGGCAAGGCCGTTGCGACTGTGACCAAGGCGTTGATCGAGGCCTTCGTACTGATCCTGGTCGTGTTGTTTATGTTCCTGATTAATCTGCGTGCCACGCTGCTGGTATTGATTTCAATACCGGTCTCGATAGGCCTGGCGCTCATGGCCATGGCTCACTGGGGTATTTCTGCCAACCTGATGTCGCTTGGCGGACTGGCCATCGCCATAGGCATGATGGTGGACGGTTCCGTGGTTATGATGGAAAACATCTTCAAGCACCTCGACGACGATGCGCACCAGCGTGGCGGAGAATTACGCGTTCAGGAAGCCGCCCGCGAGGTGGGGCGGCCGGTATTTTTCGCCGTGCTTATTATCATTGTGGTGTTCACACCGTTGTTTACGCTGGAAGGTGTTGAAGGGAAGTTGTTCCAGCCTATGGCGCTGGCGATCATGTTTGCCATGATGGCATCACTGCTGGTGGCACTTCTGGTTATACCGGCGCTGGCCAGCTATCTGTTCCGGCATGGGGTGCGCCACCGGGAAAGCCCGCTCATGAAGCTGCTCTCCAGGCTGTATCGCAAGGGACTTAAGGTCGCGATTGAACAGCGGAGAACCGTTGTCGGCAGCGCCATGGTGCTGCTGATCGCGATCCTGGCCCTGTTGCCACGGCTGGGAACCGAGTTCGTTCCCGAGCTCGAAGAAGGCAGCCTGATGATCCGTGTCACTCTGGCACCTTCATCCAGCCTTGCAACGGCGCTGGCGGTGGCACCCAGCCTGGAGCTACAACTGATGCAGTTTCCGGAGGTGCTCTATGCCTCCAGCCGTATAGGGCGAGCGGAGTTGGGCGGTGATCCGGAACCGGTATCCAATATTGAGATCCTGGTCGGTCTGAAACCGGTTTCGGAGTGGACGTCGGCTGCAGACCGCGAGGAACTGCAGGACAAAATGCAGCAAGCGATGGCGGCATACCCTGGTTTGTTGTTCTCATTCTCACAGCCCATCGCCACGCGCGTGGATGAGTTGCTGTCGGGTGTAAAAGCCCAGCTCGCTATCAAACTGTTCGGTCCCGAGCTCGCAGTGCTGGCGGCCAAGGGGCGCGAAATCGAATCCCTGACAAGAACGGTAGAGGGCACGCGTGATGTTGCCATGGAAGCCATTGCCGGTGAGGCCCAACTGCTTATTCGCCCGGACCGCGACCTGCTTTCCCGCTACGGGATATCCGTAGGTCAGATCATGGCCCTGGTTTCCGACGCTATTGGCGGGCGCGAGGCGGGCCAGGTGATACGTGGAAATGAACGCTATGATATTTATACTCGGCTGGCAAAGAAGCATCGAGACAGCGCTGGCGCGATCCGTAACCTGATCGTTCAGGCACCGGGCGGCGCACTGGTGCCGCTGTACAAAGTCGCAACAGTCGATATTGAGTCAGGTCCACCGCAGATCCGCCGTGACGATGTACAGCGTCGCGTGGTTATCCAGACCAATGTTGAAGGACGCGACATGGGCAGTCTGGTGTCGGAACTCGCCGCGCGCATAGAAGCCGACATCAATCTGCCTCCAGGTTACAGCGTGGTGTTCGGCGGTCAATTCGAAAATCAGCAGCGCGCACAGGCGAAACTAATGATCGTCGTGCCATTGTCGCTGGGATTGATTTTCCTGCTGCTCTACTTTGCCTTTCGTTCGGTCGGCCAGGCACTCCTCATTATGTTGAACGTGCCCTTGGCCCTGATTGGTGGTGTCGGCGCTTTGTTTTTGTCCGGGCAGTACCTGTCAGTCCCCGGTTCTATCGGCTTTATTGCACTGTTTGGTGTCGCTGTCCTCAACGGCGTGGTGATGGTCAATGCGATAAACCAGCTGCTGGAAGGAGGTCATGAACTGGAGCACGCCGTATTCGAGGGCGCACTGTCGCGCCTGCGACCGGTTCTGATGACAGCCAGTATCGCGGCGCTCGGACTCATCCCCATGCTGCTGGCCAGCGGGGTCGGTGCCGAAGTGCAACGTCCGCTCGCCACGGTGGTGGTGGGAGGATTATTTTCCTCTACTGTCCTGACCCTGTTTGTATTACCCGCGGTCTATCCGCTGTTTTCGAAATCGAAGATGGTCTGATATGACGACGCCGTGTACTCCCATGACCGGGTTCAGTACCAGCAGTCGTTCAGCAGCGGAGGGCAAATGGCGTGTTCTGACGAAATGCGGTCTTCGCAATTCAGGTCAAGACGCGGGTGGCCGGCTGCTCACCGTTGTCTGGCAGAAGTTCTGAACGGATTTATATACCAGCTTGCCTGCTCTGGCGGGCTCGGTTGCAGCCGGGCAAATTCAATACTGGCGACCTGATCTACAAGGTCTCCGGCCTTCATGGCACTGGGCATATCCGGTTCCATACAGTCGAATATGAAAGCTATTTCCCTCTGCAGCCGCCTTTTTGCCGGGGGGGACATGCCCAGGTCTGCTACCAGTCGAGAGCCGGGCTGGATCCTGCCAACTTCTACCTTCAGGCATTCAGCGATGACAGCGTTCAAGGGTGTCGTCAATAGTTTCTTCATGCTATCCAGTTCATTCTCATCCACTTTTATGCACATGATTCTGCTCCATTATTTTTTGGCGATGCGTTTCATGGAATCCGCCTGTCACCCGGTATATGCTAAGCGTGACTGCTCGGCGAAGTCTGTGAAATATTCACACTTCTTTCCACATGTACCGCGTCGCTCAGAAAACGCAATGCACGCTTTTTAAGGAGTCCGCTGTGCGCACGACGCAGGCTGCAGACATTGACGTAACTGAATGCCACGACATCGCGAATTAATCGGAGGCTTCCTGATTTCCGCAGGTGGTGATTCAGGAGGCGGAGATGTCGGCGTTGCCCCTGCCGGATTGCATTGCTGATGTGCTTATCTCCAATGGCGCCATCAATCTCGCCGCGGACAAGCACACCGTACTGGGAGAAGTATTCCGTGTGCTGCGGCCAGGCGGCCGCCTGCAGATTGCCGATATGGTGCGCGATCCGTGCACTGCGGATGCCGATTGCGGTGGCGGTGAAGAGTCCTGGGCCGATTGTGTATCCGGCACCCTGCAGCCCGACACGTTCCTGGCAATGCTAAGCAAAGCAGGATTTGTCGATGTGGAACTGGTTGCTTATACAGCTTATCGAACTGCGACCAGTACGACCGGCGCATTGTTCAAGGCAATCAAGCCGGGTTAGGAAGCATGTCATTTACTCCGGTGATACCAGTGCTCCGTCTGGACATTGCTGCCTGAAGGATTAGCCGGGCAAAGTAATTTCCAGTCACCAGGCAGGCAGTCTGTATCTGAAACTATTTTCAACTACCGATATAATGGCCATAGGGGGTGCGCCCATCGAAGGCTTGAATGCCCCGCAGGGATAAAAATAGTTAGATCACCGGACTTGGAGAGCGGCGATGGCCAGAAAAACAGGCTACGAGAAACCGGACCAGCGTGTCCAGGTGCCGGATGCTGCGGAAGCGAAGCAGTTGACCCTGGATAAGGCACTGGAGAAACTTTTCAACCTCTCTCTGGACATGCTTTGTGTAGCTGATTTTGATGGGTATTTCAGGATTATCAATGTCGCTTTCGAAAACACCCTGGGGCACCCCAGGCGTGTGCTGCTGAAGATACCGTCAATCGAGTTCGTTCACCCTGATGACAGAGCGGCAACCCTGGCCGCGAGAAAGCAACTGGCTGGCGGCGAGACTGTAAGCCATTTCGAGAACCGCTATCGCTGCAGGGATGGTTCATACAAGTGGCTCGACTGGAATTCCGTGCCGGCGATCGAAGAGGGTTTCGTGTATGCCGTGGCACGCGATATCACTGAGCAGAAAGCCATCCAGCAAGAGCTGACATCCCAATACGACCTGTTTGACAACGTCTTGTCCAATGTCCCCGCTTCAATTTTCTGGAAGGACAGAAACTCAGTCTACCTTGGCGTAAACGAACGCTTTGCACGCGATGCGGGCCTGCAGAGTACGCAGCAAATTATCGGAAAATCAGACTATGACCTGTCCTGGACGAAGGAAGAGGCAGATTTCTACCGGGAATGTGACCGCAAGGTGATGGACAGCGGCGAAGCGATGTTGAATATCGAGGAATCACAACAACAGGCCGATGGCAGGAAGATCGATATTCTCACCAGCAAGGTACCGCTGCTCGGTGCATCGGGCCAGGTGAACGGGATGCTCGGTATTTATATGGATGTAACCAAGCGCAAGCAGGCGGAAACCACTTTGCAGAAAAGTGAAGCCCGACTGCAGACCCTGTTTGACTCCGCAGCCGAGTTTATTTTTGTCATCGAGCCGGACGGTGTAATTATTCAGGCTAACCGTTATGTCTATGCACAATCAGGCTACAAAGCAGAAGAGGTCATCGGAAGTAATATCAGGGATTACATGACCGAGGAATCAAAGGGCATTTGTGACTGCAATTTTCCCGGCCTGCGGGAAGACGGTTACAGCCGGGCAGACATCGAGTTCGTCTGCAAGGATGGACGCGTTTGCCAGATGGAATGTTCAGCGACCGGCGTAGCCGATGAAGCCGGTGAATTCACCACATTCCTGATCATTCAGCGGGATGTGACCGAGCGCAAACAGGCCGCGATCGCTTTGGCCAACAGCGAGCAGCGATTTCGCGCTATATTCAATTCCACCTACCAGTTCATCGGTGTCCTGGATACCGATGGTCTTTTGCTCGAAGTCAATCAAACGGCACTGGATTTCGGCGGGCTCAGGCAAGCGGATGTCGTCGGGCGTCCGTTCTGGGACACCTATTGGTGGTGCTACTCGACTCAAGTCCAGGATCGCCTCAAAGCCGCCATCAGGGAGGCCTCGCGGGGAAAGCCGGTTTGTTATGAAGAGGATGTACTGGCCAGAAACAACACCACGAGGACAATTGACTTTACGCTCAAACCGGTATTCAACCAGCACGGCGAGACGGTATTCATCATTCCGGAGGGGAGGGATATTACCGATAGAAAGTGGGCGCAGGAGGAATTACACCGTCACCACCAGGAACTGGCACACGTCATACGCCTCAGCACCATGGGGGAAATGGCCTCCGGTATGGCGCATGAATTAAATCAGCCCTTGGCTGCGCTGGTCAGTTATACGGGGACGGCAGTATCGCTGGTGAAATCACTTCCAGCAGCACCCCCACACCTTCTTGGCATACTGGAACGTACCGCGGAGCAGGCACAGCGAGCCGGCAGTATCATCCGCCATCTGCGTGAGTTTGTCAGCAAGGAAAGAGACCAGAAGCAGCCGCTGGATCTTGATGACGTCATCAGGAATCTCAATATTCTTCTCAGTTCGGAGCTGAAAATTTCAAAAGTGAAGTTAGAACATCGTCTTGATGGCCGGGGGCACAAGGTGCTGGCCAACAAGGTTCAGATAGAGCAGGTATTGGTCAACCTGGTAAGGAACAGTATTGAGGCAATACAGAGTATTCCAAAATATTCCGGCGAGGTGATCCTGGCAACACAGTTGTTGAACGATGAATCTATCGAAGTAACAGTGTCCGACAACGGAGCGGGTTTAGATGCCGGCATGATTGGCAAGCTGTTCAATCCGTTTCAGACCAGCAAGGCATCAGGGATGGGGATGGGCTTGTCCATCAGCCGCTCGATTATCGAGGATCATGGGGGGAGCATATGGGCAGACGAGAAACGCCACAATGGTGCGTTGTTTGGTTTCAGACTTCCAGTGTTTGAATGAAATGCCGCCGCAGGAACCGGCGGCGGGCAGGATGAAATATGCGACGCTATAAAATCCTTCATCGCACCTACTATAATTTCTCTGCCGCTGTGTGGCTCGAACCACACGAGATGCGCCTGCGTCCGAGAGAGGGCCATGAGCTGCGCATCGAATCCTCAAGCCTGGATATCACACCTCCGGCCACCCTGCGTTGGCACCGCGACGTGGAAGACAATTCGGTTGCGATTGCGACGTTCGATTCACACACCGAGCAGCTTTTGATCGAGAGTGAAGTGATCATTCAGCAATACAATCAGGCCCCCCTCGATTTTCTGGTGGCCGATTACGTGACGGACTATCCGTTCGCCTATACACACGAGGACAGGGTTGTGCTGTCGCCCTATATGAACATCGACGAGCGCACGGCCATGGGCCTGCTGCCCGATTGGGTCGCGAATTTATGGCAACAGGGCGAGCGGCTTCAGACCTACGCATTGTTGCAGCGCCTTAACGACCATATTCATCGAACGCTGTCGTATCGACTACGCGAGGAGCCCGGCGTTCAAAGCGCGGCAGAGACACTGTCCTGCGGCACCGGTTCCTGCCGTGACTTCGCCTATCTGTTCATGGAAGCCGCACGGCACCTGGGCCTCGCCTCGCGTTTCGTGAGCGGTTACCAGCACGCTCCACCGTCAATGGTCGATTTCGGCTCGACTCATGCATGGGCTGAAGTGTACCTGCCGGGCGCGGGCTGGAAGGGCTTCGATCCCACCAGCGGAGAAATCGTGGGCACCAATCACATAGCTGTGGCGGTGGCAAGGTTGCCCGCATCCGTGCCGCCCGTAGCCGGCTCGTTCGTTGGCCCCCCGGGAGCGAGCCTCGATGTGGGTGTATGGGTGACTGAGTTGTAATAAAAAACACCGCCGCGCCGGCACCCGCCCAGCGAGTTCGATCAGATCCTCTCGACATCCACGCCGACGCGGGCCTTGTGCTTGCCGCCGCCGAAAACGATGCCCTTCAGTGGTGTGATGTCAGCGTAGTCCCGACCCCAGGCGGTGGTGATGTGCTGGTGCATGGGGATTTTGTTGTTGGTTGGATCAAAGTCGAGCCAGCCCACGTCCGGATCGTACACCGCGAACCAGGCATGAGACGCGTCGGCACCCTGCAACTTCTCCTGTCCGGGGGGCGGTTGTGTCTCCAGATAGCCCGAGACGTAACGAGCGGCCAGGCCCTGGGTCCGCAGGCAGGCGATCGCCAGGTGCGCGAAATCCTGGCACACACCGCGCCGGTGCTCGAAGACGTGTTGCAGCGGCGTCGCGATTTCTGTGAATCCCGGGTCGTAGGTAAAATCCGTGTGGATCCGTGCCATCAGGTCATGCACCGCTTCGACCAGTGGACGCTGGCGTAGAAAGGACATCGCCGCGTAATCGGCGATGTCCGCGCTCGCCTTCACCATCGGCGAATCCAACAGATACTGCCTGGCTTCCAGGTTTGCCGGGGTGAGCTGATCGCGGATGCGCGTTACGGCCTCTTCCCAGCAGGCGTTTGACTGAAAATGCAGCTGCCCGTTGTCGGTATCCAGTTCAACTGCACTGATCGCCGTGACCACCAGTTCGGTATGCGGTTGTTGAACGGCAAAGTAGGCGACATGATTGCCGAAGAAGTCGACGCGCTCCGAGTAGGCCGCCGTTTGCGGCGAGATCAATATTTTGTGCTCCAGGACTGTCTGCATGTTGCAGGAACGAGGCGTGAGATGTGCCTCGTTCTGGCACAGGGCGACCGGGCTGGAGTAGCTGTACGCGGTGCGGTGTGTGATCCGATACTTCATGTCGCATCCGCCGCGTCATTCAAAAGCTGTTGCGGTCCGCGCAGATCGGCAAAGTAGTCCTTGGTCAGCGCGCTCGAGGTTGCGCGCAGCAGCGCGGCAATGTCACTCAGCTGGCGATCCAGTACCAGGCGGCTGGGACGTTCGGCATCGAAGGCTACCAGTTCCTCCAGCCGGGACAGTTGCAGGCGGTGGACGGCATCCAGCACCAGGCGCTGCTCTTCAGTTATCCGCAGCCCCTCTTCGTGCGGCAACGCAACCACCCGCGCCTGCAACTGCCCGAGCTGAAAGGCCAGGGACCGCGGGTTGCCCTCGTCATGCAGGAGCAGATTCAGTCCTGCGCCGATCTGTGGCTGATCGTGGTAGCTATGGCGGTAGGCACGCAGACTGTCCGCACTGCGCAACACGGACTCCAGCAGGAGAGCCTCCTCCTGCGGGTCCCGTCGCGCGATCACAGTGGAACGCAGCATGGAGATCATCAACAGTGCGCGCTCGATGCGTCGCCCCATGTCGAGGAACAGCCATGCCTGTGCCCGCAACATGCTTTCCTGAGCACCGCCCGCCAGCGCGATGAGTGCCATGATCAGATCATCCAGGTGATTCTGCAGATCATTCGCGCGCCCGTATTCGATCGTCTGCAGGTGCTGCAGGCGGCCGCGGATGTCGTTGACGATACGCCAGGTGTCCCCGGACAGCCGGTCGCGTACCGCGTAGGCGGCGCCAAGCAGCGCTTGCAGATTGAAACTGATGGTACCACGCCGTTGTCCGTCGAGTACCAGCGCGACCAGCTCGGGTACGGGTTCCGACCGCCTTGAACGGCCTTGTGCACCGACAAATCCCGGATAGGTGGTGGTGAGATGGGTCAGGCCCTGCAGGAGATCATCGAGACAGGCCTGATCGACACTCCCCCCATACTCTACGGCGTCGCGGTGCAGCCGCAGGGTAGTGCGCATGAACCGTGCAGATTGCTCGGCCCGTTCGGCGTAGCGTCCAAGCCAGAACAGGCTGTTGGCTGCTCCACCCGGCAAGTCTCCGCGTCGCTGGAGGGCAGTAATGCCGGTGATCGAGGCAGGCAGCAGGCTGATCTGCTTCTCTGGTTCGGTGGCGAGTATCCAGGTATCTTTCGATAGTCCGCCGGCCTGCCCGGAGACGTCGAAACTGTCCTTCGATGGCGCAACGCGGGTCAGACCTCCAGGCATCACCACATAGCCGTCCTTGCGGGCAACCAGGAAACTGCGTAACACCGCCTGGCGCGCCTCCAGGCCCGCCTCGACCAGGGTTGGTACCGTCGAAAACCCGATCCTCTCCTGGCCGACGAACAGGTGCGGCTGAGCCTTGATGCGCGTTTTGAGCTCCCCACGCGCGGCTTCGCTGAGCCTGGAGGTATCGATTGTCCGACTGCCTACCTCCCGGTAGATGGGCTTGATAAGCAAGCGGTCGAGGTTGGCCAGAACGTGCGAGCACGCCTCCGGCTGTCCACACCACCAGCTTGCGACCGAGGGCAGCTCCAGCTCCTGACCTAGCAGGTGGCGTGCGATGTCGGGCAGAAAAGCGTAGAGGCCTGGATTCTCCAGCACGCTCGAGCCGATCGGATTGATGATCCGGACATGGCCGTGGCGCACGGCCTCGGTCAGCCCGGGCACCCCGAGACGCGAGTCGGCTCGCAACGCCAGCGGGTCGCAGTAATGGTCGTCGACCCGGCGCAGGATCACGTCCACCGGTTCCAGCCGCTTCATGGAACGCAGCCATACGCGGCCGTCGCGAACCGTCAGATCATCGCCCTGCGCCAGGGTATAGCCGAGATAGCTCGCCAGGAAGGAATGCTCGAAGTAGGTCTCGTTGAGTGGGCCGGGGGTCAGGACGATCACCCTGGCTTCTTCGCCGGCGCGCGGTGCCATGGCGGCTATACTGGCGCGCAGGTTCTGGAAGAACAGCGCAAGGCGATGTACGTGTGCGTCGCGAAACAGGCTGGGCAGGATACGTGTCATCACGACGCGGTTTTCAAGTGCGTAACCGGCACCGGAAGGCGCCTGACTGCGATCACCCAGTACCCACATGCTCCCATCGGTCCCACGGGCCAGATCGGCGGCGTAAAAGGCCAGAGCGTGCTCACCCGGGAAGGGTATCGCGTGACAGGGACGTAGAAAGCCTCCATGGGCGTAGATCAGTTCCAGCGGCAGGATGCCTTTCCTGATCAGTTCTTGCGGGCCATAGATGTCCTTGAGCAGCAGATTCATGAGTTCCGCGCGTTGCATCAGACCTGATTCGATGGCGGCCCATTCATCGCTCGCGACCAGGTAGGGGATGGGGTCCAGCTGCCACGGGTGCTCGAGGCCCTGCGGGGCACCGTGGATCGTGTAAGTGACACCGCTGTCGCGCAGCAGTCGCCGCGCCTCATGTTGGCGCTTGACCAGTTCGCCCTGGCTGAGGGCATCGAGCGCCTGCCCGACGTAGCGCCAATCCGCCCGCACCTTGCCGGCGGCGTCCAGCATCTCGTCGGGAACACCCGGCAGGCACCGATAATCGTCAATGAGTTTGCTGTGCGGGGATGCAGCCATGTACTGTCTTTGTTCCTTTTTGATCTGTTAAGCGTAACCCGCCGTGGCGGTATTTTACACTGCGGGATCCTCAATCGGGTGGTTTGGACAATACCTGGACAGAGACCCGCATGGCGCTGGGTAACAGCGCCGGTCCGTACTGCGAGTAAACCGCTACGTCGGCTGCATCCCTGCCATAGGCAATCGCTACTCTGCCGCCGCGAGGTCCCGCCTGGGTCGGATCAAAGGTGTACCAACGACCCCCGACGTAGGCCTCGAACCAGGCATGCAGATCCATCGGCTCCAGGCCCTCAAGATAGCCTACCACCAGGCGAGCGGGTACCACCAGACTACGGCACAGGGCGATAGCCAGATGTGCCAGGTCCCGACACACTCCGACGCCACGCTGCCGGACTTCAACAGCGGTCGTGGGGATCTGACTGGACCCGGGCGCAAAGCGTACCGTGTCCTGAACCCAGGCGTTGATCGCGGCCACCTGATCATAGCCTGGCGCGGCCCAGGCAGTGATTTCCCGCGCCAGGTCGGAAAGGCGATCGGCCTCACAGTACCGGCTTGGCAGGAGGTAGGTGAGCGCGGATTCCGGGAGATCCTGAACGGGGACGAACGGCACGCCGGCTGCCGTATCGATGTGTGCCGATGTCATGACCTCAGCACTGGTGCGTACCGAG
>JBDNAP010000252.1:0-5671 GCA_039768325.1 Thiogranum sp. | reverse complement strand
TTATCATTATCAAACATAACAAAGACTTTCTCAGTGCTTATGCGCATAACCGAAAGTTGATTGCCCGGGAAGGGCAATGGGTGGAGAAGGGAGCAGTCATAGCCCAAATGGGAAGCAGTGGTACGGACCGGACCCAGTTGCATTTTGAGATCCGCAAGAAGGGACGACCGGTAGATCCACTTCGCTATTTGCCCAAACGGTAGCCGCTTAAGCTTGGGAAACACCGGTGATCCGCCAGATTGCCGGTGCGACAAAGAGCTGGGGGCTATGCATGGCTAGAAAACAACAAATCGAGAACCAGGAATCGCCCTGGTGCGGCGTCAGCGCAGGCAATGCGCTGAATTCTTCCGTTGCGGATACCGGCACACCACATCAGGACCCACCCGATACCGACGCGCATTTTGATGCCACCCGAATGTATCTCAATGAGATCGGGTTTTCACCACTGTTAACAGCTGAGGAGGAAGTGTATTACGCGCGCCTTGCGCAGAAAGGCGATGAGGCCGGCCGCCGGCGCATGATCGTCAGCAACCTGCGCCTGGTGGTAAAAATCGCGCGGCGTTACATTCACCGTGGTCTGGCATTACTGGATCTGATTGAAGAAGGTAATCTGGGCCTGATTCGCGCAGTCGAAAAATTCGATCCGGAAAGAGGCTTTCGGTTTTCCACCTATGCAACCTGGTGGATCAGGCAAACCATCGAGCGTGCGATTATGAATCAGACACGCACCATTCGGCTGCCCATACACGTCGTCAAGGAGTTAAATGGTTATCTTCAGGCGGCGCGACGCCTGGCACAGTCGCTGGACCACGAGCCCAATGCAGAGGAAATTGCCGACCTGCTGAATAAACCGTTGCAGGACGTCAAGCGCATGCTCAAACTCAATGAGCGCGTGACCTCGGTTGATGTCCCCATCGGCAAGAATTCTGACAAGACACTCATTGATGCCATCGCGGATGAAAGAAACCCGGACCCATCCGATCAGTTACAGGACGACGATGTTCTGGCCAACCTGGAAATATGGATCGCGCAGTTATCGGACAAACAGCGTGAAGTGGTGGAACGACGCTTCGGGCTGCACGGCTACAAGATCTCCACCCTGGAAGAAGTGGGCAACGAGATAGGCGTCACGCGTGAACGGGTACGTCAGATACAGATGGATGCCCTGAAACGCCTGCGTGAAATACTGGAAAACGAGGGCTTCTCGTCTGACGCACTGTTTGGTTAGCCAGGGTAAAGAAGAACAATCCTGGTGGATCTTCTGCGAGGCCAGGATCTGGTGCGTACTCGACAGTAATTATTTCATATAAAACATACTGATATCATTTTATTTTAATGTAATTACTATAACTTCAAACGGCGCGCATGAGATCGCGCAAGCGGGCTAAACGGAAACTGACTCGAGCAGTAAGGCAGCAACCACCTTGCGCTTTTCGGAGAGCAGAATATTGTAGGTGCGGCACGCCGCTGCCGTGTCCATCACCTCAAAACCGGTACCGGTTGCGAGTATGCTGGCGCCGAGCTTTGCCGGAGGAAAGCACAGCCTGGGTCCGGTACCCAGCAGGATGATTTCCGGTTGCAGCGACAGCACGACGTCAAAGTCCTGTTCTGTTATCTCCTCGTGCCACCGGGGACGCCAGTCGGGAATCACCCGTTCCGGTGTCAGTATGAGGCTACGTCGATAGCTCTGTTGACCAACCGTAATCTGTCCGTTGTCACAGGCTCGGACAATCAAACCGCTGTTACAGTCTTCTCTGGCGAAATGCATGGCGCTCAGGATACCGCCCAGCTTGTTGCATTCCAATATTTTAAGTACGCTAGCGGCTTCATCTTTCAGACTTCAACCATTGCAGAAAAAACCAGTTCGTGGACGAATTTCTCAGAATCAAACGCCTGCCGCCTTATGTCTTCAACATTGTCAATGAGTTGAAGGCTGCGGCTCGAGCCCGTGGTGAAGATATCATCGATTTCGGTATGGGCAATCCTGACCGGCCCACGCCGCAACATATCATCGATAAACTGACCGAGGCAGCGCAACGCAGCGATACGCATCGCTACTCGCTGTCCAAGGGTATTCCGCGTCTGCGCAAAGCCATCTGCGACTGGTACAAACGCCGTTATGACGTGCATCTCGATCCAGAAACACAGGCGATTGTGACCATCGGCTCCAAGGAAGGGCTGGCACATCTTGCCCTGGCAACGGTCGGGCCGGGTGACGCGGTGCTGGTTCCAAATCCAGCTTATCCGATACACCCGTACGGCTTCGTGATCGCCGGTGCCGACATCCGCCATGTGCCGGTTATCGGGGGTGAAGCGGCCTTCTTCGAGGAATTGGAGAAAGCCATCAAGGATTCCTGGCCCACGCCTAAAATGCTGGTGCTGAATTTCCCGGGCAACCCCACCACCCAGTGTGTCGAGCTGGAGTTTTTTGAGCGCGTGGTGGAGATTGCACGCGAGCATAACATCTGGGTGGTACACGATCTGGCCTATGCGGATCTTGTCTTTGACGGTTATAGAGCGCCGTCCATCCTGCAGGTGCCTGGCGCCGAAACTATTGCCGTCGAGTTCTATTCGCTGTCGAAGAGTTACAACATGCCCGGCTGGCGGGTCGGGTTTATGTGCGGGAACACCACGCTGGTTGCAGCGCTGACACGGATGAAGTCCTACCTCGACTACGGTATGTTTACACCGATTCAGATCGCCGCGATCACAGCCCTGGAAGGCCCACAGGACTGTGTGCAGGAGATTGTCCGCATCTATCGCAGTCGTCGTGACGTGTTGTGTGACGGGTTGAACAGTATTGGCTGGAACGTGGAAAAACCCAAGGCGACCATGTTTGTCTGGGCGCCGATTCCGGAACAGTACCGGGCACTGGGTTCGCTGGAGTTCACCAAGAAAATGCTGCAACAGGCCAAGGTGGCCGTCTCACCGGGGATCGGTTTTGGTGAGTACGGCGATGGTTTTGTGCGTTTTGGCCTGATTGAAAACGAACATCGAACGCGTCAGGCCGTGCGTGGTATCCGCGACATGTTTCGTAACGATGAAAAACAACCCGCAACGGCGGACGAGGGGGTTTCTTGAAACCTGTAAGAGTAGGATTACTGGGGCTGGGTACGGTCGGTGGCGGTACCTTTAATGTACTGAAGCGAAATGCGCAGGAGATCGCCCGCCGCGCCGGACGGGGCATCGAAATCACCGCCGCGGCGGCACGCGCCTATGACCCGGCAGGCCTGCCGGGCATCGAGGCGATCACAGTCAGCGACGATGCCTTTGCCGTGGTCGACGACCCCGACATCGATATTATTGTCGAGCTGATCGGCGGCTACGAGCCCGCCCGGGAACTGGTATTGAAAGCCCTTGCCAGTGGCAAACATGTGGTGACTGCCAACAAGGCACTGATCGCAACGCACGGCAATGAGATCTTTGCCGCCGCCCAGAAACAGGGTGTGATGGTGGCTTTCGAGGCGGCGGTGGCAGGTGGTATCCCCATCATCAAGGCGGTTCGTGAAGGACTCGCCGCCAACAGAATAGAATGGATCGCCGGTATTATTAATGGTACCGGTAATTTCATTCTTACCGAAATGCGTGACAAAGGCCGCGACTTCGCCGATGTGCTGAGCGAAGCCCAGAAGCTGGGATACGCGGAGGCCGATCCGACCTTTGACGTTGAAGGTATCGACGCCGCGCATAAGCTGGCGATACTGGCATCGATCGCTTTCGGTATCCCCTTGCAGTTCGATAAGGTCTATACAGAAGGTATCGGCCATATCACCCGTGATGATGTCGCCTATGCCGAACAGCTGGGATACCGGATCAAACACCTGGGTGTGACCCGGCGCACTGAAAAAGGGGTGGAGCTGCGTGTCCACCCGACCCTGATTCCGGACCGCCGCCTGATCGCCAATGTCGATGGCGTCATGAACGCGGTTCTGGTCAAAGCCGACGCCGTGGGTCCCACGCTGTACTATGGGGCAGGTGCGGGTGCCGAACCGACCGCCTCCGCCGTTGTCGCTGACCTGGTGGATGTTGCACGCACCTTGACTGTCGACCCGGAAAACCGCGTGCCCCATCTGGCCTTTCAGCCCGCTGCATTGACTGATTTGCCGATCCTGTCCATGGATGATGTGAAAACAGCGTACTACCTGCGGCTGTGTGCACTGGATCGCCCGGGTGTTATGGCCGACATCACACGCCTATTGGGTGATCGTGCCATCAGTATCGAAGCGCTGATTCAGAAAGAACCCCCCGAGGGACAATCACAGGTACCGGTTATTCTGTTGACTCGCGAAGTTCGCGAACAGCAGATGAACGAAGCCATTCAGCAGATTGAATTGCTGGACTCGGTGCAGGGAAAAGTCACCCGAATCCGCATGGAGCATTTGAGCAGCAATTGATCGTTCTTCACAAAGGTAATTGAAATGCCATTTCGTCCTCGTTATACCGGTTTGATCGATAAATACCGGGACCGCCTTCCCGTTCATGACGATACCCGGATCATCAGCCTGGGTGAAGGTAATACTCCGCTGATACGCCTCAACAATATCCCGCGTGAAACCGGCAGGGAGGTAGATATCTACGTCAAGTTCGAAGGCCTCAATCCCACCGGTTCGTTCAAGGACCGGGGCATGACCATGGCGGTTACCAAGGCCGTGGAAGAAGGCAGCCGGGCGGTCATCTGTGCGTCAACCGGTAATACGTCGGCGTCGGCCGCCGCCTATGCGGCGCGTGCCGGTATCACCGCCTTCGTGCTGATACCGGAGGGCAAGATCGCGCTGGGCAAACTCGCACAGGCCATGATACACGGCGCGGTCATATTGCAGATCCGCGGTAACTTCGACGCCGGCATGCAATTGGTCAAGGAGGTCGCCGATCACGCGCCGGTCACCATCGTCAATTCCATCAATCCCTATCGATTGCAGGGACAGAAGACCGCCGCCTTCGAAATCATCGAGGAACTCGGCCGGGCGCCGGATTACCACTGTCTGCCTGTCGGTAACGCCGGCAACATCACCGCGCACTGGATCGGATATTGTGAATATTCCTCATCTTCCGGAGACCATGTCACCGAGGCCTGCGCGTTCTGTAAGGGACATTGCATGTACGCCGGTGGCGCCATAGTCGGTAACCGGCCGAAGATGGTCGGCTACCAGGCCGCCGGTGCAGCGCCCTTCATGCGCGGTCATATGGTTGATAACCCGGAGACAGTAGCGACGGCAATCCGCATC
Organism: Thiogranum sp.; assembly: GCA_039768325.1. Lineage (GTDB taxonomy): Bacteria > Pseudomonadota > Gammaproteobacteria > DSM-19610 > DSM-19610 > Thiogranum. The sequence goes on along the minus strand of JBDNAP010000252.1, from coordinate 446 downwards.
GGGCATCCGCAATCCTGGGACTATGCCTGGAACGCCACCAGGGAGTCAGGCGGCTGGTTCGACGAATGCAGCGACGAGGAAATTCTCGCAGCGCAAAAGCTGCTCTCCGGTAAAGAGGGCATTTTCTGTGAACCGGCGTCTGCGACTTCGCTGGCGGGTGCGTTGCGCGATATCAACAGCGGCAGGATTCCCGAGGGCAGTTCCATTGTCTGTACGCTCACCGGGAACGGGCTGAAGGATCCGGATACCGCCATCAGGCAATGCACGGATCCGATGATCACCGTGGACGCAGAGCTGGAACCGGTTCGCCAGGCTATTATAGGAAATCTGAGCTGATCGCACCGTGACCGGCTCGGTCAGTGTGCTTGCTCCTGGCCTGGATGAGGGCTTCGCCGGATATGCCGCAGATGCTTTCACCAAAGCGCCCGCGTTGTCGCGATTTCTGA
>JBDNAP010000251.1:0-7342 GCA_039768325.1 Thiogranum sp. | reverse complement strand
GTGAAACGTTCCTTGGAAAGATGCAAGGCAGCCAGTTTGGCGTAGAGTAGAGGCTCGTAAGCCCGATTGCCGTGTCGCCGGAAATAATCCCGTATCTCACCATTGGGGCCGAGGTACGAGAAACTAAGGCTGACAGCCCGCAAACTGTCATCCAGGCGTTCCTTATCAGCGCGCTTTATGGATTCCGGTAAAGTAGCTGTCTCGTGTGCGCCGATAGTCTCGTCGAGTAAGCGCATATAGGCGTTCAAGGCAGGTTCATAATGGTTTTGCTTGAAGCGAGCCCAGCCTATTTTGTACAGCGCCTGCAGGTGAAAGTCTGATTCTTTTCCCTGTTCTATCACAGCCTGGTAGGCTTGTTCGGCGTGTGCGTAATCGCGTCGTACAAACAGATACTCGCCGCGGCGAAACTGGACCTCGTCGTATTTATCCCCCGATTTATATTTGCCTGTGTAGCTGGTCAGCGCCTGCATCGAAGGTTCGGCCTTACCGCTTTGCTCGTGGGAGCGCGCCAGCTGATAGAGGGCACTGTCATTGCGCTGATGATCGGGATAACGTTCCAGCAGTTCCGCATAGAGTTCAGCTGCCCGCGACGGCCCTCCAGGGGCTGCGCTGCCATCTATCAAGCTGTCCTGTTCCTTAGCAAGATGCAGATCCGCCAGCCGGCGTATCGCCTCCGGCACGAAAACACTATCCGGCGCCTCGTCGAGAAACGACTCATAGTTACGCATGGCGGCATCACGACTATTCCCGGTTTCCGTTGCTGAGATTTCGGGTAAATTACCTTGAGTCAGTGAACCGATGGTTGGCTGGTCGCCATGGCTGAACGGTGATAGCTGTGAACAGCCACCGAGCAATAACATACATGTCAGCGACAGCAGCTGGCTGTGGCGTGTCATGGCTGTTCCCCGGATTGCTGGGCGATCAGGTCGTAGCTGCGTGCCAATGCATAGCGCGCCTGAATACGATAACTGACGAGACGTTGTCGGCGGGTTTCCAGCTCCTGTAGTGCCAGCCGTTGCAGTTGTTCACTGGATCTCTTACGGCTGGCCTGTATGCGGGGTAACAGCGCCAGTATACGCTGGCGCAGGCCTTCGATGCGTCCGTCGTAGCCGTCAAAACCCACCTGCACATTTTCCAGCGCATCACTGACCTGTTGGTGTTGCGCGACCGCCTCTGTGATCGGGCCCTCGAGAGCTTGTAACTGCTTTTCTACATCCCAAAGTCGTGCCTTGTAGTTGGCCTGAATTTGCCAATATAGTATACCCTGCAGCCAGCGAGCTTTGGCCAGCATGTTGGTATGGCGTGGTTCGGGAGGCAGATTGGCCAGCGTGATCTGAACTTTGCGAAGCGTTCTCCACTGTTGCTTTTCCTTACCGGTCGCCAGGTCAAGGGGGTCGCCGCTGCCGTGTTGAGCATGGGTCAGCGATTGGAAATCCTGCCAGCGCTGATGCAGAGCATTAGCTTCCTGTATTTCAAGACGTTCTCTGATCAGCGGTGCGCGCTGCTGATAGGCCAGGCGCCGTGCATCGACCATGTCGTAATACAGGTTTATATTATCCAGCCACTCATTCAGCAGTTGCTGCAGGTAACCGAGATCGCGGTAGTCCTTCAGCGGTTCCTGGAAACTATGAGCGGCGAGTACGTCAACCAGATAACGCCCTGAAGGAACACCCTCCAGGGTCGGTGTGTCGTGCAGCCATCCGCCGGATATGCCGGTGTCCGTCTGGCTCAATAGAGACAGTAGAACACCGGACTGTGCACCCTGTATGGCCGTATCCAGCTGTTGTTGTTCGTCATCAAAGTAGCCAATGGCCTTTTCATAGAAATGGATGGCGCGTTGACTGTCTCCCAGTTGGGCAAATGCGTAGGGAACCGCAAGTTGCGCTTCCTGCACTGGTGCCTCATAACTGGAGAGTTCGAGCAGCGCCAGCCAGGGTATCAGGGCCTGTTCGTAGTCACCCTTTTCTGCATCCGCCCAGCCCGCACCGAGCAAGGCAGCTTGTTTAAAAGGGCCTTGCAGGCGAACGCGGTTGAGATACTCCCGAGCCTGGGCGGCGTCACCCGCGCGAAGCAGTTCGTATCCTAGCCCCAGGTTGGCCCGGTCACGCAGTGTGCGCAATTCTTCGCTGTCCGCATTCTCTTTGCCGAGTTTGTCCAGCGTTTTTCTGCCTTCCTCTAATTCACCGGCGCGTAACAGGGCGATACCGCGATTGATGCGCAGGTATTCTTTCCAGCCATCGGGTGCCTTGATTTTCTTCAGCGCCTCGGCGGCTTTGTTATTCTCGCTCAACGCCATATGCAAATTCGCATTCAGCACCGCCAGTTCAGCCGTTATGGACTTCTCATCGGGCTGCTCTATTTTCTGGAGCTTTTCCAAGGCACTGCGGTAATGTCCACGCTGGTAGGAAATCTTAGTCAGGTAATACCAGACCCGATTGCGCAGCTCTCTATCGGTGTTGTGAACCAGTAGACGGTCAAAGCGGCGTTCTGCCTGATCGGGCATGCCATAGGAAAGTTGCAGTCCACCGAGCAGCAATTCTGATTCATCCTGGTGGTGTCGCAGAAGATTCTGTTCTTGGGCAACCATCAGCTGACTGATGGCGGTAAAATAGTCTTCCTGATAAAAATGGAACAGTACTTCACCGTAGTGCAGATCCAGTACTTGCTGCGGTTTCACGGATACAGCGAAGCCGCTGCTGATTGTTGCCAGACATACCCAGAGCAGCAGAAACTGAAGCAGCCGCTTCGGCATTACCATTCCTTGATATCAAATTCGGGCTGAAAGTTTCTGGTCTGGTCGACTATTTTCAGTTCAACATATTTAGGCCCCAGGCCTTTCTGGATCTGGGTAGTGGCACCACGCTTGTAGTCTCGCCCCTGTGGACCCTTGCCAGTAAAGAATGCAACCAGCTCGTGTTCGCCGGTGCGAAGATTACCCATATGAATACGTTGAACGCCGCCCCTAGTCAAGGCGTCCAGTTCACGCCTGGTATACAGGTAATCGGCGACTTCCTTGCCATCGATCTTAACTTGTACCGAATCAAGCTGAAAAAATTCGCCCACGTCCATGGAGACGAAAACCGAAACCTGCGTATTGGACGGAAACAGCAGCTCTTCTTCCAGCATGAACAGGTCCCTGTTCAATTCCAACACCTGTTGCTTCAGTGTCTGGACGTCCTCATTAACTCCGGTCTCGAGGTTAGATTCCGGATCAGCCACAACCAGCCATGGCCAGACCAGAAGCCCGACCAGAATTCCCCTGCATAACGAGTTCATACGCCTCCCTCAGCGTTTCAGATTTGTGCATGTGCCGCTTCTAGTATCATCGGTCAATGTGCCCGATTTCTGAGGCCTCATTCAACTCAGGATTGTTAAACCGTTCACAGTTTCAGGGTGCGGGCGATGCAGCGATATCGAATATCGATATTCTTTTCCTCGAATTTTCAGCAATCTCTGTGCCAAGCCCGACAGCGTCACAAGACAAGTGCAGTATGGGTACTCTGGCTACGCGGCAAAGCCAGTTGACTGTATTGCCTTAGATCGGAAGCGACTAAGACAAAGGGGATAAACGTTCAATGAAACTCTGAGGGAATGACTAACTATTGTACAGTGCACACCTTCTGCCCCGCAGATAAGGTGATCTTTGTGGTGATAAATAGTGATGAAAATGCAGCCATCTGTCTTTATGGTGTGAGGCGTGCTGCCGAAGACTTGACGTTATCGTCCTTTTTCTTGACGGACTGCAGGTTATCAGAGTAATGCAGTTGCCCGGTCTGATCGACCAGGATGGCGTCGATGTCTGACATTCGGTTGATCAGTTCAAGGCCGGATTCCAGACCCAGGACAAATACGCTGGTCGACAAGGCATCTGTTGTCGTCGCGTCTGGTCCAATGATGGTGACACTCTGCAGTGCGCGGGCAGAGTCGCCGGAACCGGGATCGATGATGTGATGGTAGCGGACGCCGTTCTCTTCAAAGTAACGCTGGTAGTCGCCCGATGTTGAAACGGCAACATCGAGCAGAGGGATGACGGCAGCCAGCTTGTCTTCATTTCGTGGATCACGTACCCCTATCGACCAAGGGCGCCCCCAGCGGTCTCCGATCATTCGGCTGTCACCGCCAGCCGTTACCAATGCCTGTTTGATGCCAAGTTCCTGCAGCAGACTTATGCAGCGATCGACGGCATAGCCCTTTGCGATACCACCGAGGTCGATACGCATACCGGGTTTGCTGAAGGCGATCGTAGTACTGTGGTGGTTGAGCATGAGTTCGCGATAATTGATGAGAGCAGTGGCTTTTTCGCGTTGAGTTTTATCCGGCCGCATCCTGTTTCTGTAGTCGTAAAGGAAACCGACGCTGGCAAAGGTGATGTCGAAAGCACCGTCGGTCAGTTCGGAAAAATCGAGGGAGCGTCGAATCAGCGAAAACAGTTCTTTACTGGTCGCGAATGGTTGCTGCTGTGCAAACGCATTCAGCCGGGCCAGCTCGCTGGATTTGATGTATGGGCTCATACTTGCGTCAATACGCCGCATCTCCCGAAACACGGCAGCAATACCTCGCCGTGCCAGGTCCGGGTTCGCGTGGTACAGTTCCACGCTGATTCGTGTACCCATGATGTCTGCATCTTCATTTAACCAGCCAGCGTTGGCCGATTGTATGAACAGCATCATAATCAAAAGTAATTTTATGGTGTGCAAGGCTGCCGGAGGTCCATGCAGATAATCCGGATACAAATTTTGTTCATTTCCGAAATGTACAGCGAATGAGTGAAAGATGTGAACGTACTTCCACGTGGCCTTCTAGTACCAGACCGAGCCGAAAATCTGTATGACATCTGCGTCGAAATCATACGTCGGTTCCTGGCCAACGGCAGGATTTCCCCTGACGTCGGTGAAGTTGTCATAATCAAACCAGATATGATTGTATTTGAAGTTCAGTGAGGCTTTATCCAGATAACCCCAGCCATTTTCAAGTACCTTGTAGCTCAATGCAAATCCAACCGTGTGATCCGTGAACTCGCTCAGTTCCTTGTCGCGTCCCATGAAGTTCTGCTGATCAGGCCGCTCAAAAAGGTCGCCGTAAAAAGAGGCCTCAGTCTGAGTGTAATATCGATAATTTAGCTCCAATATCCATTTTCCCCAGAGCGGATGAACATACCCGACATCGGCTGTATGGGCGTCGATGTCCCAGTCGTCTGAGTAGTAGCGGTAACCGGCCTTAAGTGCTGCACGATAAGGCAAGTAGTACATGAAACTGGCAGAGATCGCGTTACTTGTACGAGTCTCCGGGTATATTTCTGGTGTATTGAAGTTATATCCGGCAGACGGATCATTGGGGTCATTAAGAACACGTATATTGCGGTAGGGGTTCTGTAGATATCCTTCGTCGGTAATAGCATCGTAATTGACACTCAACAGTAACTTTTTAGTGAGTACCTGGGACAGGGAGACATGATAGTTCTGGTGATCGGCTGTCTCACCGAAGTCGGAATCGACGTTGCTGGAGATATCATCGTCGCCACGCGAATAGCCCAAGCTGACGGAGGTCAGGTCTCCAAACATGCTCTGGCTGATACTGAATCCATAGGTGTCGGCCTGGTAATCTGTTTCGTTGCTGTAGCTATAGTTCGCGGTCATGGTGGTATCAGCGTGCAGATAGTCGATGCTGCCGGACCACTGGGTACGCTGTTCGTTGTACGCGCTACCCTGGGTTACCACGTCTATAGATGCGCTGCTGATGCTGTCGATATAATAATTTGCGGATACGGAAAAATTCTTGTTGTTGCCTTTGCGCACCAGGTAGGACGGGCCATCCACCGTGACGCCGCCACCATCGTAGGAATGGTACATGGCGTCGGCACTGTCTTCGGGTAAAACTTCGGATTGTGCGGTGGAGGCGATGAGGAACAGGCTGACTACAGCCGCCTTTATCAACGCAAGGGCGGGGACACGACAGCTGTTGCTGGAATATTCCACAGAATGGCTAATTGCAGCCACAGCCACCTCCATGTCCGCCTTCTGCTCCGCGTGCACCTTCCCTGACCTGGTAGATGTGACTTAGATAGCTGTCAGACACGGGGTCACGGCTAAATCTCATAATAGGATCAGCCAGGTGTGCCCGCTCATAGGGTTTAACCCAGGGTTCTATGCTGCTGCATCCGCTGATCAGCAACACCAGCGGCAATATGAGGCTTCCTATCCGTTTCACAATTATTCCCTGATCAGTGCACGTACCTGCTGCTGGTAAGATTCCTCATAGCCGGGTTTATAGCCCTGGTGCAGGTAACGCACATTTCCGTCACGGTCTACCAGGACGGTGCTGGGCATTGCGACGACTTTATACAGTTTACTGACTTCGCTTTTGTTATCGAAAAGTATTGGGAAGTTGACTGGACTCTCCCTTAGCATTTGCTTGGCTTTCGATGAATCTTCCTCCACGTTGACACCTAGAATTGTGAAACCGAGCGGTTGATACTGGGTGTAGAGTTCATCGAGCAGCGGCATCTCCTGGCGGCAGGGTCCACACCAGGACGCCCAGAAATTGATCATTACTACCTCTCCCTGGAATTCGCTCAGGCGCAGATTCTCACCGCTTTGACTTTTGAGAGCGAAATCTGGTGCCGGTCCACTGTCGGTTGCGGCGTTAATACCAGTCGTCATAAGCAGACCTGCAAATCCGGCAGCCCGCAGAGCATGTTTCAAACATTGCATCAATTTGTTCATCCACGTTCTCCTGTTTTCTTGGATGTGTTTAGTTGCGTAGTTGTGCACAGTACCTCCTGCGGATTGTCGGCAGGCGGGGGTTGGCAAAATGGGACGCGCGTCACAGTTTAGAAAAAGATCGACAAGCCTCCAGTAAACTCAAGGTTATTGTTGGTCTGTGACTCGCCAAGCAGGTCGACATCAAATACATGATTCCTGGCGTCGACCCGCAGTGCGAGCCAGTCGTTGGCCAGTACCTTGTAGCCGAAGCCCACATTCCAGGTGAATTCGTCCTCACCGGCGAAGCTGGTGCTGCCGACACCGCCGATGATGTAGAAATCAGAGGTAAAGGCCCATTTACTGCCGATAAAGGATTCACCAGGCAGGAGGTTGAAGCCAAAGGAAAGATTGTAGTAGTCGAGGTCACGATCCCCATCTTCCAAGATCTGGAAACCGCCGAAGCGCTCAGCACTTGTTTCCTCCGTTTTGGTGTGCCCATAAGCGGCCTCGACGAAGACATATTCGGTAACGTGGTAAGCAAGGCGTGCCCCATACACCAGGTTGGTCCCGAAGTCCTCGACGTTCATCAGGCCGGCAAAGGCGCCAATTTCGAAATCTTCGGTATCGATGTCATCTTCGTG
>JBDNAP010000250.1:0-7374 GCA_039768325.1 Thiogranum sp. | reverse complement strand
CGTGTTCAAGATCCTCGATGCTCTGCCCCAGGAACGGGAACAGCGGTTGATCCTGCTGGCCGCTGAAATCGGTCTGCCGCAGGCGATGATCGATATTGCTGACACCGAGGCCCTCGGCAAGACGGTTCACCAATACCTGTTCTTCCAGTGTGGCGCTGGGCGACACCAGAATTCCCAACTGATCAGCGCCCTGATTCTCGACGCGATCACGAAATGCCTGCGCCACAACGTGCAGGGCTTCTTCCCATTCAACCGCCTGCCAGCCGCTGACCTTCTTGATCATCGGCTGTTCGAGCCGATCGGCGCTGTTCACACCCAGGTAGGAGAAACGGTCACGGTCCGACAACCAGACTTCATTGACAGCCTCATTTTCCTTTGGAACGGCACGCATCAGTTTGCCACGGCGGGTGTGCAGATACAGGTTGGAACCGACACAATCATGCGCCGCTATCGAAGCCGCCTGCTCCATTTCCCAGGCGCGCGCGGTGAAGCGGAACGGTTTGGAGGTCAGCGCCCCAACCGGGCAGACATCGATGATGTTACCGGACAGTTCGGATTCTATGTTGTGCTGGATGTAGGTGCCGATCTCCACATTTTCACCACGTCCCATGCCACCCATTTCCTTGAAACCGGCGATGTGCTGCAGGAAACGCACGCAACGCGTGCAGTGAATACAGCGCGTCATATCGGAAGCAATCAGGGCGCCGAAATCCTTGTCCCTGACCACCCTTTTCTTTTCGCTGAAGCGGGAGACGCCGCGGCCGTACTCCAGCGCGACATCCTGTAGTTCACATTCACCGCCCTGGTCGCAGATCGGACAATCCAGCGGATGATTGATGAGCAGGAATTCCATGACCGCACGCTGCGCTTTTTTCGCATAGTCGGAACGGGTGCTGATCTTCATACCATCCATCACCGGCGTCGCACAGGCGGGCAAGGGCTTGGGCGCCTTTTCCACCTCCACCATGCACATGCGGCAGTTGGCGGCTACCGGCAGTTTCTTGTGATAGCAGAAGCGCGGCACAGTGATGCCGTTTTCATCGGTCACCTCGATAATCATCGCGCCTTTGCGCGCCTGATACTCGGCGCCGTCGATTTCGACGGTCAGCATGTTATCGGCTACCGTGTCCGGCTTGGCACTCATGCCGCGGCTCCCTTCGATCCGGCAGCACGGTGACTGCTGGTACCGGGCATACAGTTCTTGTGTTTGACGTGATACTCAAACTCGTGACGAAAATGCTTGAGGAAACTCTGCACCGGCCAGGCCGCGGCATCGCCGAACGCGCAGATGGTGTGCCCTTCGATCTGGCCGGCCGCACTCTCCAGCAGATCAATGTCTTCCATGCTGCCCCGCCCCTCTTCGATGCGTTTGATCACACGGTACATCCAGCCACAACCTTCGCGGCACGGCGTACACTGACCGCAGGATTCAGCATAATAAAAACGCGAAATGCGCATCAGGGCCTTTACCATGCAGGTGGAATCGTCCATCACGATCATCCCCGCCGAACCCAGTGCAGAACCCGCCTTGGACAGAGAATCGTAATCCAGATCGGTTTCCATGATCACATCAGCGGGCATCACCGGCATGGAACAGCCACCGGGGATCACCGCCTTGAGTTGATGGCCGTCCCGAACACCACCGGCCAGTTCCAGCAGTTCCCGGAACGGAGCACCCAGCGCTATCTCGTAGTTACCCGGCTTGTTGACATGGCCGGATACACACCAGATTTTTTCGCCACCATTGTTGGGTCTGCCCAGCTTCAGGAACCACTCTCCACCATTACGCATAATAGCGGGGACCGATGCCAGGCTTTCGGTGTTATTGATGGTGGTTGGCTTGCCATACAGGCCGAAGTTGGCCGGGAACGGCGGTTTGAAACGCGGTTGGCCCTTTTTTCCTTCCAGCGAATTCAGCAGTGCGGTTTCCTCACCGCAGATATAGGCGCCGGCACCCAAATGACTGTACAAATCGAAATCGATGCCCGAACCTTGCAGATCCTTGCCCAGCAAGCCGGCCTTGTAGGCTTCCCTCAAAGCCTGCTCAAAACGTTCATAAGGCTCGTGATGGAACTCGCCACGCATGTAGTTATAACCCACCGTCGCACCCATGGAATACCCGGCGATCGCCATGCCTTCGATCAATGCGTGCGGATTGTAGCGGATAATATCGCGGTCCTTGCAGGTGCCGGGTTCGGATTCATCTGAATTGCAGACGATGTACTTCTGGCCCGGTGCGTTACGCGGCATGAAACTCCACTTCAGGCCGGTCGGAAAACCCGCACCTCCGCGACCACGCAATGCGGAACTCTTGACTTCTTCGATGATGTCCTCGGGCGAGGTCTTCTCCGCGAGGATCTTTTTCCAGGCCTCATAGCCGCCGGTCTTGAGATAGTTCTCAAGTGTCCAGGGTTCATCGAATTGCAGTGTTGTAAAACAGACCTGGTTTGCCATGCTTTACTCCAGACCGTCCAGAATCCGATCCAGCTTTTCGATGGTCAGATTCTCGTGATAGTGACCGTTCACCGCCATCATGGGTGCGCCCACGCACGCCGCCAGGCATTCCTCTTCGGCCTTGAGATAAATGCGGCCATCCGCCGTGCTTTCGCCCAGCTTGATGCCCAGCTTGTTCTCCACGTGCTCGATAAGTTCATCGGCGCCGCACAGCATGCAGGAAATGTTGTTGCAGAAAGCCACCGTATTACGACCTACCGGTTGAGTCTCGATCATCGAATAGAAGGACGATACCTCATAGACCGATACCGGCGGCATGTCGAGATAGGCAGCGACCGCGTTCATCTGCGCCACCGTTACATAACCTTCATGGTGCTGAATAGCGTGCAGCGCAGACAATACCGCCGACTGCTTCTGGTCCGCCGGATACTTGGCCAGCCAGTGATCGATCTCGGTCCTGATCTCGGCGGGTATTTCGTATGGCTCTGATTTCTGTTGCGCTGCTGTCATCGGTCAACCTCACCAAACACGATGTCCATGGTGCCGATTATCGTCACCACGTCGGCCAGCATATGGCCGCGTGCCATTTCATCCATGGCGGCCATATGCGCAAAACCCGGTGCGCGGATTTTTACGCGATACGGCTTGTTGGCACCGTCGGAAATCAGGTAGACACCGAATTCGCCCTTGGGGTGTTCCAGTGCGCTATACACTTCGCCTTCCGGTACACAATAACCCTCGGTAAATAATTTGAAGTGGTGGATCAGCGCTTCCATGTCCGCTTTCATTTCCTCGCGCCCTGGGGGTGCCACCTTGTAGTCACCCACCATCACCGGCCCGGGATTTTTGCGCAGCCAGTCGACACACTGTTTAATGATATGGTTGGACTGGCGCATTTCCTCAACGCGCACCAGGTAACGGTCATAGCTATCACCGTTTGCACCAACCGGGATATCGAAATCCAGCTTGTCATAGACTTCGTAGGGCTGCTTCTTGCGCAGATCCCAGGCAATACCCGAACCGCGGATCATGGGACCGGTCAATCCGAGTTGTTTGGCACGCTCCGGCGTCACCACACCGATGCCCACGGTACGCTGCTTCCAGATACGGTTGTCGGTCAGCAGGGTTTCGTATTCATCAACACAGGCCGGGAAACGGCCTGTGAAATCCTCTATGAAATCCAGCACGGAACCCTGGCGGTTCCTGTTCAGCCGTTCCATGTCTTTCCGGCCGTGCCACTTGGATACCTGGTACTGAGGCATATGGTCCGGCAGATCACGGTACACACCACCCGGGCGATAATAGGTCGCATGCAGGCGTGCGCCGGATACCGCTTCGTAGACATCCATCAGGTCTTCGCGCTCACGGAAGGTATACAGGAAAATCGTCATGGCGCCGATGTCGAGTCCGTGCGCTCCCAGCCACAACAGGTGGTTAAGGATGCGGGTGATCTCATCGAACATCACGCGGATATACTGGGCACGGATCGGTACCTCGACACCCAGCAGCTTCTCGATGGCCATGACGTAACCGTGTTCGTTGCACATCATGGAGACATAATCGAGCCGGTCCATGTAACCGATGCTCTGGTTGTAGGGCTTGCTTTCAGCCAGCTTCTCAGTGGCACGATGCAACAGGCCGATATGCGGATCGGCACGTTGCACCGTTTCGCCATCAAGTTCCAGCACCATGCGCAACACACCGTGCGCCGCGGGGTGCTGGGGGCCGAAATTTAATGTGTAGTTACGAATTTCAGGCATGCTGTTATCCGTGCTGATTCCTGCACTTCGAAATAATCCCGCTCATGTTGACTCGCATTCCCTGCCACACCTTTTCTTGCTTGGTCGATTAATGGCTTGACTCAGTGTTCCGTCTGTTCCACCGGCTGATCAGACTCCTGGGCGTCTTCCTCTACACTGCCTTCAGCGCGTATCACGCGCGGTACCAGCACGCGCGGCTCGATGCTCACCGGCTGATAGACGACGCGCCGCTTTTCGGGGTCGTATATCACTTCAACATTGCCCGTCAAGGGGAAATCCTTGCGGAACGGATGTCCGATAAAGCCATAGTCGGTGAGAATCCGGCGAAGATCCGGATGCCCCTCGAACATGATGCCATACAGGTCGAAAGCCTCGCGTTCAAACCAGTTGGCGCTGCTCCAGATATCGATCACCGAAGGAATGATGGGCAACTGATCGTCCACGGCAAAGACCTTGATGCGCAGGCGCTGGTTATTGGCGACCGACAACAGGTGATAAACCGCTGCAAAACGCCGTTCTGTCTGCAGGGTCTCCAGCGACAGCTCTTCCTCCAGAAACGGCAAACGGCCGGCACTGTCGGCGTCTACACCGCGGCTGAAACCGGTGGCACTGGATTCTTCAGTCACCCACTCGTCCTTGCCGTAAGCCAGGTAGTCCACACCGCAGATATCCATCAACTGATCGAACCCGAATTCAGCCTCATCGCGCAACGCAGTACAGGTTTCGAGCATATCTGACGGCGCGATTTCAACCGTCACCTCGTGCGCGGCGAGCCTGGTGTCCTGCAGTGTATCGCCAAAGCGTTCCTGTAAGCGGCTGAGAAGATCCTTGACTTGCATTGCACTCTCGATTATCTGGCGATGGTATTGGTGCGGTGTATTTTGTTCTGCAGCTGTAATATTCCGTACAGCAGCGCTTCCGCGGTTGGCGGGCAACCCGGCACATAAATATCCACCGGCACAATGCGGTCACAACCCCGCACCACAGAATAGGAGTAGTGGTAATAACCACCACCGTTGGCACAGGAACCCATCGATATCACCCAGCGCGGTTCGGACATCTGGTCATACACCTTGCGCAGTGCGGGCGCCATCTTGTTACACAGGGTGCCGGCCACGATCATGACGTCAGACTGGCGTGGGCTGGGGCGAAACACCACACCGAATCGGTCCAAATCGTAACGCGAGGCGCCGGCCTGCATCATTTCCACCGCGCAACAGGCCAGACCGAAGGTCATGGGCCACAGCGATCCGGTACGCGCCCAATTGATCAGCTTGTCCGCCGACGTGGTGACGAAACCTTCTTCCAGTATGCCTTCGACACCCATCAGCGACAAACTCCTGCGGCTCGGATTCCCAGCGCTACTCCCATTCCAATGCTCCCTTCTTCCATTCGTAGATGAAGCCGATTACCAGGATACCGAGGAATATCATCATGGCGATGTAACCGAACCAGCCGATTTCGTCGAGTACTACCGCCCAGGGAAACAGAAAGGCAATTTCCAGATCGAAAATTATGAACAGAATCGCGACCAGATAGTAGCGCACGTCGAAACGCATGCGTGTATCTTCGAAGGCCTCGAAGCCGCATTCGTAAGGTGAGAGCTTTTCGCTGTCGGGTTTCCTCGTCCCGAGTAGAAAGCCCAGCAAAGTCATCACCAGCCCTGTCCCAATGCCAATGGCAATAAAGATCAGAACCGGTAAATAATTTTCCAGCATGCCACCCTCGACGTGCCTGATTACAGGCAGATTGTTTTGTTTGACGCGATTCTTGAAGAGATGCGCAGTCTAGGCCACTTGACTGAAAAGTGTCAAGCACAGCAGATGTATGCTTTGTACAGAAAATCAACAGTTTAAGTTATGCTTCTGGGCCCATAAAAAAAACCATGCGATAGCGGGGACGGGGGACGGAAAAGCAGCGTCCCTGGCGTCTCGTATTGCTCCGTTCAGCTGGCCGGCAAGCGGCCGGCCACAACGCTACAGGACTTGAATTCGCCGACACGTCCGCGTACTCTCACAGCGTATTTTTATTTGGTTTTACCATGTCATACCTATTCCATTCCGGAAATCAGGCGCTGCAAACAGCCTGGAAGAAATTCACCCGCCAGACCCTCAGAACCTTGATGTTTTTTTACCCGGAAGAACGCAAACTCGCGGCGGAACGCAAACTGCGCGGCCGTGAGCAGTTCCGAAAACTGCAAATGGCGGATATCGTCTTCGTCTCTTTCGGTAAAAGCGGCCGCACCTGGTTGCGCGTCATGCTGTCACGTCTCTACCAGCAGATGTATGGTCTTCCCGAGCGCGCCCTGATCGGATTCGATAATTTTCACAACATGAACAACGCCATCCCGCGTATGTTCTTCACCCACGACAATTACATCGGCAATTACACCGGGCACGCGGACTCCAAAGTCGATTTCTACGGCAAAAAAGTGGTCCTGCTCGCCCGTGACCCGAGAGACGTCGCGGTATCACAATTTTTCCAGTGGAAGTACCGTTTAAAATCCAGCAAGCGAGCCATCAATAAGTACCCCGAACAGGACTCTGACATCTCCCTGTTCGACTTTGTCATGACATCCGATACCGGCCTCAAGTGGGTTATCGGTTTCCTGCAGCTGTGGGCGCAGGAAGCGGTGCACATAGACAATTTCTTCCTGTTACGCTATGAGGACCTGAAGGCCAGGCCCGTCGAAACACTTGAAAAACTGGTCAAATTCATGGGTGCTCCGGCAAGCGATGCGCATATCCAGAATGCCGTGACCTTCTCCTCCTACGAGAACATGAAGAAACTGGAAGAAAAAAGAACCTTCTGGCTGAGTGGTGGACGCATGCTCCCCAAGGACCGCTCAAACCCCAACAGCTACAAGGTCCGGCGCGCCAAAGTGGGGGGTTACAAGGATTATTTCGACGACCAGCAGGTGGAACGGATCGATGCCTATGTCGCCGAAAACCTGTCACCGTTTTTCGGCTATGCGCAAGAGGAACAGACCGTGGACAACACGGCCGAGCTGCATTCCAAGGCATCAGGTTCCTGAAACGGACATTGGAGCCGGGTCAGCGCACCACGCTGGCGTGTCACGGCGACTATCACGCTGCCAGTGGCGGTGTCCGCTGCAGCACGTCGAAGGCGTCGTGGCGAATATGATTTTTCGCCATTTCTT
>JBDNAP010000249.1:0-14350 GCA_039768325.1 Thiogranum sp. | reverse complement strand
GTGCTGATTCAGGATGTTACGCTGGAGCTGGCAGAGTCCTTCGGTATGAGCAAGCCGCAGGGTGCCCTGGTTGCCAAGGTGATGCCGGACAGCCCTGCCGAAAAGGCGGAAATCCAGGTGGGTGACATTGTGGTTTCATTCAATGGCAAGCAGGTTGATCGTTCCTCAAGTTTGCCGCCGGTGGTGGGTAGTACGCCGGTGGGTAAGAAAGTGCCTGTTGAAGTCATGCGTCAAGGCCGCAGTCAGACACTGTGGGTGAAACTGGGGGAACTGCCGGACAAGGGCGAGAAGATTGCCAAGGCTGAAACCAGCAAGACCAGCAGCGATAACAGATTGAGTATCCAGATCGCCGATCTGACCGATGATCAGCTTAATGAACTGGAACTTGAAGGTGGGGTGTTGGTGGAATCGGTCGGTACCGGTGCTGCGGCAGACGCCGGTGTACGTGAGGGCGATATCATCCTGCGGGTCGATGGCAAGCTGATGAATGATGTCGACGTGTTCGAAACGATGATAGAGAAACTACCCACCGGTAAGTCGGTGGCGATCCTGGTGCAGCGGCGTGGCGGCCCGATTTTCCTGGCCATGAAGGTTCCAGAGCCGAAGTAGTGGTCGAACTGATCCTGTATTACCGGGAAGGCTGCCATTTATGTGAAGCGATGTTGCAGGCCTTGCGGGGCCTGCAACCGCAACTGGGGTTTGAGCTGCGGCCGGTCGATATTGACCGCGACGCTGAGCTGTTGGGGCGTTATGATGAATGGGTGCCGGTATTATGCCTGGGGGAGCGGGAGATCTGTCATTATCAACTCGATGAGCAGGTATTGCGGCGATCTATCAGCCAGCGCTGCCGTTTACCGGGAAGTTAACAGCGCCTGGCCCCGGAAGGCACTGAAGGCAGTAAAGTAACCTGCTGTTTTTTTTAAGTGCATTCTGTATATCCGGCAGCCATGCCGGTTTTTTATCGACCTGCACATCACCTGGCTGATCAATTGCGTGTATACTTGTTCGCCAATTTGAAAGTTGCGCCAGGTTGGCGCTATTCTCCTTTAAATATCAGGTTGTTACTCGTGTCTTTTGAATCTATAGGCGGGGACGGAAATGACTGATCTGTCCCACCTCCGCAACTTTTCCATTATTGCGCATATCGATCACGGCAAATCGACGCTGGCAGATCGGTTTATCCAGATCTGTGGCGGACTGAGCGAGCGTGACATGGAAGAGCAGGTGCTGGATTCCATGGACCTGGAGCGCGAGCGCGGCATAACCATCAAAGCCCAATGCGTATCGCTGGAGTACCAGGCCGCCAATGGTGAGACCTACGTGTTGAACTTCATCGACACGCCCGGCCATGTGGATTTCTCCTACGAAGTGTCTCGTTCCCTGTCTGCCTGTGAAGGCGCCTTGTTGGTGGTGGATGCGGCCCAGGGTGTTGAAGCGCAGAGTGTCGCCAACTGCTATACGGCGATTGAACAGGGTCTTGAAGTGGTACCGGTGCTGAACAAGATTGACTTGCCGTCTGCTGAACCGGACCGCGTAAAACAGGAAATCGAAGATATTATCGGTATTGAGGCGATTGATGCGATCGAGGTCAGCGCCAAGACCGGTCTCGGTATCAGGGAATTGCTTGAGCGGATAATCGACCGTATTCCACCGCCGGAGGGTAATGCGGAGCAGCCGTTGCAGGCCCTGATTATTGATTCCTGGTTTGATAACTACGTCGGTGTGATCTCATTGGTGCGGGTGATGCAGGGCAGCCTGCGCCGTCGCCAGAAAATACGTGTCATGTCCACCGGACGGGATTTTCAGGCTGAAAAGGTCGGTATCTTCTCGCCACGCCGTGAAGATCGTGAACTGCTGACCGCGGGCGACGTGGGTTTTATCATTGCCGGTATCAAGGAAATCGACGGTGCACCGGTCGGTGACACCATCACATTAACCGACCGCCAGGCCAGTGGACCGTTGCCGGGTTTTCAGAAAGTTCAACCGCGGGTGTTTGCCGGTTTGTACCCTGTTATTTCCGATGACTATGAAGACTTGCGTGAAGCACTGCAGAAGTTGCGTCTGAATGACGCCTCACTGCATTTTGAGCCGGAGACGTCAACAGCTCTGGGCTTCGGCTTCCGTTGTGGTTTTCTTGGCATGCTGCACCTGGAAATTGTCCAGGAACGCCTGGAGCGTGAATATGATCTGGATCTGATTACCACGGCACCCACTGTTGTCTATGAAATAGTCGATACCAGGGGTGAAGTACAGCGCATCGAAAATCCGGCCAGCCTGCCGCCGGTAAACCAGATCGATGAAATCCGTGAACCCATTATTCTCGCCAATATTCTTGTGCCACAGGATTACCTGGGCGCCGTGATGGGTTTGTGCATTGAAAAGCGCGGTGTGCAGCGAAGCATGCAGTACCTCGGGCAACAGGTATCGCTGAGTTACGAGTTGCCACTCAGCGAAGTGGTGCTGGATTTCTTTGACCGCCTGAAGTCGGTGAGTCGTGGCTTCGCTTCATTCGATTATTCGCTTGAGCGTTTCGAGGCAGCCGCTCTGGTTAAACTCGATATTCTCATCAATGGCGAACGCGTGGATGCCCTGTCAGTGATCGTACACCGTGAATTTGCACAAAGCCGCGGGCGTGATCTGGCCGACAGAATGAGGGAGATCATTCCACGGCAGATGTTCGATGTCGCCATCCAGGCAGCCATTGGATCACAGATAATTGCGCGAACCACAGTCAAGGCCTTGCGCAAGAATGTTACGGCAAAATGTTATGGTGGAGACATCACAAGAAAACGCAAGTTGCTGGAAAAACAGAAAGCGGGTAAAAAGCGTATGAAACAGTTTGGCAAGGTGGAGATACCGCAGGAGGCTTTTCTGGCCGTACTGCAAGTCGGGAAGAAATAGCTATGAATTTTGATTTTCCAACCATACTGGTAGCGGCCACCCTGGTGACAGGGCTGATATGGGCTGTTGATGTAGTCATCTGGGCACCAAAACGCAGGCAGCAGGCGGCGACACTGGGTGCCGGTGGGACTGGAGTTGATCCTGGTCGGGTGGAGGCGGTGCTCAAAGAACCTACGTTTGTTGAGTATGCCAAGTCGTTTTTCCCGGTAATTCTGGCGGTGTTGTTATTGCGCTCCTTCCTGGTGGAGCCCTTCCGTATACCGTCCGGCTCGATGATGCCGACCCTGCTGGTCGGTGATTTTATTCTGGTCAATAAATATGCCTACGGTATTCGCCTGCCAGTAGTCAACAAGAAGGTTATGGAGCTGGGTGAGCCGGAACGCGGTGACGTGGTGGTTTTTCGTTTTCCCAAGGATCCCGGCATCGATTACATCAAGCGGGTGGTGGGTGTCGCTGGTGACCACGTGGTATATCAGAACAAGACCCTGTACATAAATGATGAGAAAGTTGCGCAAATACCGGCGGGTAGCTATATAGGGACAGGGTCAGGCCTGTCCATGTCGGGTGCCGATGTGCGCAGCGAAGTACTGGGTGATGTGGAACACGATATTCTCGTAGTTAATGGTGTTGGTGGTGTATCGACTGATGTCGTCGTACCGGACGGGCACTATTTCGTTATGGGTGACAACCGCGACAACAGTAATGACAGCCGTTACTGGGGATTTGTACCTGACGGGAATCTGGTTGGAAAAGCTTTTATGGTTTGGATGAACTGGGATTCTGCGGCCGGTGGCGTTGGCTGGGATCGTATCGGGGATCCCATCAACTAGTCTGTGGAGAATAGCAATGGAAAAATGGCATCACCAGAAAGGGATGACGGCAATCGGTTGGATGATGGTATTGGGCCTCATAGCATTTTTTACACTCATTACTCTGCGTATGGTGCCGCTCTACATGGAGTTTGGCAAAGTGTCATCGACGCTGGAGTCACTTAAAGAACAGCCTAATATTACGCAGCAGACCAAGGGCGAGATAGTCAGGATCGTCGGCAAGCGCTTTGAGGTCAATGATGTCAAAAATGTCGATCCCAGAAAGATCACGGTCAGCAAGGAGCGGGGCGTGCTTAAAGTAGCTATTAACTATGAGCGCCGTGAGCACCTGATTGGCAACGTCGACGTAGTTGCCATATTTGACAAACAAATAGAGGTTGTTGCCCATTGAGCCGTTCGCTGGACGGTCTGAGTCGAGCTTTAGGGTATAATTTTAAGGATTCTCAACTGCTGCAGGCAGCGGTGACGCATCGCAGTGCGGGCGGTCGGAATAACGAGCGTCTGGAATTTCTGGGCGATGCTGTGTTGGGTTATATCGTTGCTGATTGGCTATACAGACTGTTTCCCGACGCCGATGAGGGTCAGTTAAGTCGATTGCGCGCCAGTCTGGTTAAAAAGGAGACGCTGGCTGAAATCGCACGTAGCGTGACTGTCGGCGATTATCTGTATCTGGGTTCGGGGGAGCTCAAGAGCGGTGGATTCCGCCGCGATTCCATTCTGGCGGATGCACTGGAAGCTATTCTTGGCGGGATAGTTCTGGATAGTGGATTCGATGCCTGTCGTGCCTGTGTGCAACGGCTGTTCGCCAGCAAGATCCATCAGATCTCCGTGCGCGATGAACTCAAAGACCCGAAAACGCGATTGCAGGAATACCTGCAGTCACGCAAGTTCGAACTGCCGGCCTACGAAGTGACCAAAGTCATCGGAAAATCACACAATCAGCAATTTCACGTTGAATGCCGGGTAGCCGGCATGCAGCAGTCCAGTCAGGGAAAAGGCAGCAGCCGTCGGCGTGCGGAACAGGCTGCTGCTGCGGGGATGCTGGATCGTTTAGGGGTCGATTCCGGTGAGGGCTAGCTACAGGTGCGGGTTTGTGGCCCTGGTAGGCCGGCCCAACGTGGGCAAGTCCACGATTCTGAATCGTCTGGTTGGTCAGAAGGTCAGTATTACCTCGCGGCGGCCGCAGACAACCCGCCACCGTATCCTGGGTATTAAGACAGACGAGCAGGCGCAGATCGTTTTTGTCGATACGCCTGGCCTGCATGTCAGGCAACCGCGTGCCATGAATCGTTACCTGAATCGCGCGGCGCTCGACAGTCTGCGCGATGTTGATGCCGTAGTATTTATCGTTGAAGCAAGCCGCTGGCAAGAAGACGATGACTGGGTTCTTGAAAAGCTGGAACAGCTGAGCTGTCCGGTTATTCTTGCCATCAACAAGATCGACCGCGTGGCCGACAAGAGCGACTTGTTACCGCAGCTCGATGTATTATCCGGAAAAAGAGAGTTTGCCGAGTTGATTCCGATATCAGCAAAGAACGGTGATCATCTGCAACAACTGGAAGCGGCGGTGCGCAAGCGCTTACCGGAGTCGCCGCCTTGTTATGCCGAAGACCAGGTTACAGATCGCAGCGAACGGTTCCTGGCGGCGGAGCTGGTGCGTGAAAAACTGTTTCGCAAGCTGGGAGAGGAAATTCCCTACGGGCTGACGGTGGAAATCGAGCGCTTCAGGACAGAAAAGAAAACCCTGCATATATACGCGCTCATCTGGGTGGAAAAGGAGAGTCAAAAACCGATAGTGATCGGTAACAAGGGGGAACGCCTGAAAGAAGTCGGGACTGAGGCGCGCGAAGATATGCAGAAAGCTTTTGGTCAGAAAGTGTTTCTTCAGCTGTGGGTGAAGGTCAAGGAAGGCTGGGCAGATGATGAGCGGGCATTGCGCAGTCTCGGTTACAGGGAAGACTGATGGATGGCAGTTATTTCACGTATGGAACTGGTTCCTGCCTACCTGCTGCACCAGCGGCCTTATCGCGAAAGCAGTGCCTTGCTGGAGATGTTTACTGAGTCCCACGGCCGGGTGGGTCTGGTGGCGAGAGGTGTCCGTTCGCCCAAATCCAGGCGGCGCGGTGAGTTGCAGCCGTTCAGGTCCCTGCGCTTATCCTGGCAGGCCCGTGGTGAGTTGGGTACGCTGACGGGTGTGGAGGCGGATGGCCCGCTGCACAGCTTTAACGGCACGGCATTATACAGCGCGTTTTATCTGAATGAGTTGTTGCTTCGTTTGCTGGCGCGCCATGATCCGCACCCCGGGCTCTATACGGTCTATCAGGCCAGTTTGCAGCACTTTTCCCATGGTCTGGAGGTTGAGCCGGTATTACGCCTATTCGAAAAAAGACTTTTGCAGGAGCTTGGTTACGGCTTGTTGCTGGATTATGAGATTACAACGGGTGAACCGGTGCAGCCGGAATTTTTCTATGATTATCAATTGGAGTCCGGCCCTGTTATCACTCACGGAGAAGCGGCGCAGGGATTTGTCTTCAAAGGCTCTAGCCTGCTCGCGCTGTCGCAGGAAACACTGGCCACGGCTGATGTGCTTCGGGATGCCAAGCGTTTGACGCGCGCTGCCTTGAACCTTTATCTCGGGAACAAACCACTTAAATCTCGTGAACTGTTTAGATCACTGAAAAAAAGTAGGGAAAAGCAGGTATGAATCCGATTTTACTTGGTGTCAATATCGATCACGTGGCCACGCTGCGTCAGGTACGCGGCACGCGTTACCCTGACCCGGTTCAGGCGGCCAGTGAAGCGGAGCAGGCAGGAGCCGACAGTATTACCCTGCATCTACGTGAAGACCGCCGTCATATCCAGGATCGTGACGTTGTCATGTTGCGGGATGTTCTGCAAACGCGCATGAATCTGGAAATGGCCGTTACCGAAGAAATGCTCGATATTGCCTGTAGGGTTCGGCCTGTGGACTGTTGTCTGGTGCCCGAAAGGCGCGAGGAGCTTACCACTGAGGGCGGCCTGGATGTGGCGGGGCAGATGGAACGTCTGCGTGATGCCTGTCAACGTCTGTCGGAAGCCGGAGTGCGGGTGTCCCTTTTTATCGATGCCGACAGGCGGCAGGTCGAAGCCTCGAAAGAAGTTGGCGCTGCCTGTATTGAAATTCATACCGGGCCTTTTGCCGATGCGGGTAATCCATCCGAGCAGAAATCCGAGTTCAGGAAAATTCAACAGGCCATCTGTCTCGGCGACGATATCGGATTGCAGGTAAACGCCGGACATGGTCTGCACTATCACAATGTACAGGCAATTGCCGCAGTTCCACAGCTGCGCGAACTCAATATCGGTCACGCGATCGTCGCACGAGCGCTTATGTCCGGCCTGGGTGACGCAGTGCGGGAAATGAAACGATTAATGGTCGAGGCGAGGTCTCTCCTGAACTCAAACATTTGATAAAAGGGGTTATACTGATTCCATGGGTTTCTCGAGTATTGAACAGTTTGTCGGTAATACGCCGCTGGTGCAGCTGAAACGTCTGCCTGGTGAGAGCAGTAACGTAATTCTGGCCAAGCTGGAAGGTAATAATCCGGCGGGCTCCGTCAAGGATCGGCCGGCACTGAGCATGATCAGCTATGCCGAGCAACGCGGAGAGATTGTACCTGGTGATACTTTGATCGAGGCCACCAGCGGCAATACCGGCATCGCTCTTGCCATGGCGGCAGCCATTAAAGGTTACCGGATGGTGCTGATTATGCCCGAGAATATGAGTGTGGAACGCCGCCAGGTGATGAAGGTATTTGGGGCGGATATTATTCTCGTGAGTCGGGAACAGGGCATGGAAGGCGCGCGGGATCTGGCTAAACAGATGGAAGCGGATGGCAAGGGAAAAGTACTGGATCAGTTTTCCAACCCCGATAATCCGCGTGCCCACTATGAAGGAACGGGACCGGAGATATGGAGGGATAGCAACGGTACCGTCAGCCATTTTGTCAGCGCTATGGGGACCACGGGAACCATTATGGGCACCTCTCGTTACCTAAAAGAGAAAAATTCCTCCATAGAAATTGTTGGTGTGCAACCGGCCGCAGGCGCCTCTATTCCGGGCATTCGTCGCTGGCCCGAGGCATACCTGCCATCGATCTTTGACGCCAGCCGGGTTGATCGAACGATTGACATTACACAGGATGAAGCTGAAGCAACCACATTGGCGTTGGCTGCCAAAGAAGGCATCTTTTGCGGTATTTCTTCGGGGGGAGCGGTTGCAGCTGCACTCAAGTTGAGTGAACAGCTGGAACATGCTGTCATTGTGGCCATCGTTTGTGATCGGGGCGATCGTTATCTGTCTACCGGGGTATTCCCGGAGTGAGCTGCTAGTCATCGGCAATTGCTCCTGCCTCCCTTCCCACGGGCCCGCTGCTGGTGCACTAGCTTCGTTTACCCCCGGGCTCGCGTTAACAGGGCCCGGATTGTGGGTCCGGATAGCGGGCGCACTGATTCTTGTCCTGCTGTCCTGTACGGCGGCAGCCATCGACCAGCTGCAACTCCATTGGCGCAGCATCGAGTCTGCTGGCTTGCAGCTGAGTGGTGTCAAGCTGGTAATCCGCTGGATGGAAGCCGGCCCATCAGAACTCAGCCTTGATGTTGCGTCATTGCAGATGGGCGATTACCAGGTCGAAAAATTGCGATTTACCTGCAGTGCATTCGAGCTGTTGGCTTCTGAAATAGCGTGCCGGCAGGGTCAGCTGAGCCTGGCCAGCGATTGGATAGATGTCGAAGCCGCACCGGCAGCAGTCAACTACCAGCTTGATTCCCGGGAGTTAAAGGTATCTGTTTCAGCGCTTCCACTGGCTGGCGGTCAGCTGCAACTGGCATTTCATCAGC
This sequence comes from Thiogranum sp., assembly GCA_039768325.1. Lineage (GTDB taxonomy): Bacteria > Pseudomonadota > Gammaproteobacteria > DSM-19610 > DSM-19610 > Thiogranum. Next base: position 5,741 of record JBDNAP010000249.1, on the reverse strand, counting down.
AGGGCAGTCAATGGGAAATGAACACCGGCCTGGCCGATACCGGCCTGGCTGGTATTGCCGATCTGCTTGCCACGGCCGGGCTGAAAATCCCGAAGTTGGATTATCAGGGCCGTGTCGACGGGACGCTGAGTGCGCGCGGCGATGGTCGTGGACTGCAAAATGTTACCTGGAAAACGCAGACGCAGGAGACCGGATACAGTAACGCACAGGGTACCCAGGCAGCGGAGGCACTGGTCCTGGTCAGTACCGGTTCCGCCAGGCGGCGGGGCAGCGACTGGCGGGCACAGGCTACGCTTGCCGCCAGACGAGGCTTGCTCTACGCCGAGCCGGTCTATCTTGAATTTTCACCGGCACGTCCGCTGGAGTTAACGGCGGATTTACACTGGAACGCGGGAAACAGCGAGTTGTTTTTGCGGTCGATGACTTTCAGGCAGCCCGATGTGGCAGTGGGGAGTCTGAATGCGGTTTGGGCACCGGGCGCTGAAACGCCTTTGCGAGAGCTGGGGCTGGAGATCGAACAGGCCTGGTTACCGGGCCTGTTCGAGACCTGGCTGCAACCCTGGCTGGCCGGGACTGTGCTCGAAAAACTCGAGACTGCAGGCCAATTGCAGGGACGTCTGAAGTTGCGTGATGGCCAGCCACAATCGCTGCAGATGAAATTGGACCAGCTATCCTTCAGTGAGCCAAATGGCCAGTTTGGAGTTCGGGCACTGAACGGAGATCTGGGCTGGGACAACAGCGGTGCCGTTCACCAGTCAAGGCTGGCATGGCAGGGTGCCAATTTTTACCAGTTGCAACTCGGCGCCGCACAGCTTGGCGTAGAATCAGACGAGAGTAGTGTGAAGATTCAGCAACCCCTGGTGGTATCTCTGCTCGATGGAGAGCTGCATGTAGACGAGTTTGAACTCGGCGTAGACCATGGAGAACTGCACTGGCTGCTGGATGGTTTGTTGACACCGGTTTCCATGCAGGCATTCAGTACTGCGCTGGGCTGGCCTCCACTGTCCGGTAAGTTGTCTGGAATGGTGCCCAAAGTCCGCTATGAAAAGGGTGAACTCACATTGGGTGGCGTCTTGCTGGTGCAGGCATTCGACGGCGATATTACCCTGCGTAACCTTCGCATCCAGCAGCCACTTGGACTGGTACCACGCCTGTGGGCTGATATCCGACTCGAACACATCGATCTGGAAACACTGACCAGAACCTTTTCCTTCGGTCGTATTGAAGGGCAGTTGCAGGGTAGAGTGAATGAGCTGTATATGGAGGCCTGGCAGCTGGTTGGATTTGACGCGGCATTTCAGACCCCAGAGGATGACAGAAGTCGTCGTCGCATCAGTCAGAAGGCGGTGGACAATATTTCCAACCTTGGGGGTGCAGGCATAGGTGGCGCAGTGTCACGCAGCTTTCTGCGCTTCCTGGAGGACTTTCCGTATAGACGGCTGGGCATTCGTTGCCGCCTGCAAAATGGTATCTGCCACATGGATGGTGTTGCACCGGCGGAGAACGGATACTATCTGGTTCAGGGTCGCCTGTTGCCGCCCCGACTCGATGTCATCGGATATGCCAGTGAAGTCGACTGGTTGTCACTGCTCGGGCGGTTGAAATCGATTACAGCCGGCGACGGCCCCGTTGTGCGATAACTTTTTCCGGGTAATGACGTTAAGGTCTATAATAGGCCGGCCCTAAGAGAGGAAACCGAAAGTGATTAAGACAATTCGTTTGAATTCCCTGCTGGGAATGCTGTTGTTCCTGGCTGCCTGTGTCACCATCAATGTTTATTTCCCCAGCGCAGAGGCGGTGGAAGCTGCCGACCAGATCATCCGCGGTGTCTATGGTGATGAGGGCCAGGAACCTGGACCGCAATCCGAGAAAAAACCACAGCCGGACAGCTCACTGCAGCTGCCTGCCGGTGATACGCCGGTATTCGTCAGCTTGCTTGAATGGCTGATACCACCGGCACAGGCGGCGGCGGATATCAATATCCAGTCACCCGCTATCCGCACCATTCGCGCATCGATGGAAGCACGTTTTTCGAGCCTGAAGCCTTTTTATGACAATGGCGGGGTTGGCATGACAAATGGCGGATTGATCGAGGTGCGCGATCTCAATGCCGTTGCACTGCGTGAGAGGAAGACTGTCAAGACACTGGTCGCTGACGAGAACCGTGACCGTATCGCCCTGTATAAGGAAATTGCCCGCGCCAACGGACAGCCGGAGTGGGAAGCGGATATCCGCAAGACTTTCGCCAGGCGCTGGATCGATAATGCGCCGGCAGGCTGGTGGTATCAGGACGGCGCCGGGAACTGGAAGCGGAAATAGTCGTTACATTCTGCAGTTACTGACTTAGGTACTCAATTGGATAAAGCGGGTAAATTGACCAGCAGCGCAGGAGCATTACTGCCGGCTTAAATATCACGCCGAAGCGTGGTTATCCTGCATACGCTATTTATCGCCAGTTGAACGATGTCCACGCCCGCTTGGCGTTCTGGGTGCTTAACCATTACAGTTATGCCATGAACAGACGGCGCAGGAAACCCAAGCTCCCCAATTACCCGGTCAGGGTATGCATCGAAAGCCTGTCTCACGATGGCAGGGGTGTTACACATGTTGACGGTAAAACTGTGTTTGTCGACGGCGTATTAGCGGGCGAAGATATCAGTTTTCTATACACCGGGCGTGCGCGTAAGCACGATGAAGGCAGATTGTGTGAACTGTTCGAGGCTTCGCCGGACCGTGTAGAGCCAAAATGCACGCATTTCGATATCTGTGGCGGATGCAGTCTTCAACATCAGCAAGCCGGCAAGCAAATTCTGGCCAAGCAGCAGACCCTGCTGGACAACTTGCGCCGCATCGGTAAGGTTGAACCTGAAACGCTGCTGGATCCATTGACGGGGCCCGTTTGGGGTTATCGGAACAAAGCCCGTCTGGGTGTGAAAGATGTCAGGAAGAAAGGCCGTGTGCTGGTGGGATTCCGCGAAAAACGCAAGTCCTACATTGCAGATATTCAGCGCTGCGAAGTGCTGCATCCGTCGGTTGGCGAGCGGCTTGATGAGCTGGCAGATGTGATTTCCGGCATGCAGGCTCGTGCGCGCATCGCCCAGATCGAGGTGGCTGTCGGCGACGACACAACGGCCCTGGTATTCCGTAACCTCGATCTTCTGTCGCAGGACGACAGGCGGAAACTCACCGAATACGCAAAACACACAGGCCTGCATATTTATCTGCAGCCCAGCGGGCCGGACAGTGTGGAACTCCTCTGGCCGGAGGCGTCCACGCTCTGTTACCGTCTACCCGATCAGGATATCGAAGTGCAGTTTTTGCCGACTGACTTTACCCAGGTGAATCCCGCAATCAACAAAATCATGATCCGGCAGGCACTGGACCTGCTGGACCTGCAGGAAAGCGATACGGTACTGGATCTTTTTTGCGGGCTGGGGAATTTCACCATGCCGATTGCACGCAAGGTGAACGCAGTTGTTGGCGTAGAGGGCGAGGCAGGTCTGGTGCAGAGGGCGCGCGAAAATTCACAACACAATGGGATTGAAAATTGCGAGTATCATGTTGTTGATTTGAGCGAGTTACCCTCTAAGGAGTCCTGGGTTCAGCAGAGCTACGATAAGATTCTCATCGACCCCCCCAGAAGCGGCGCGCAGCAACTGGTGCCGATGCTGGCTGAACTCGGTGCTGGTCGTATTTTATATGTGTCCTGTCATCCTGCATCACTGGCGCGGGATGCCGGCATACTCGTCAATGATCTGGGTTATCGCCTGCTCGCCGCTGGCGTCATGGATATGTTTCCTCATACCACACATGTAGAGTCCATGGCGTTGTTCGACAGAATCGGGGCCTGAGTGCATGTCGTGCGAAACCACATCGATGAGTCGACAGGATGGCAATTACACCTGGGCCCGGGTGTGGGCCATTGTCGAGGAACACCGGCGTGAACTGGTGTCTGCAAATGTAATCGCCGTATTCGCAGTACTCGCCAGTGTGCCACTCCCGTTAATGATGCCCTTGCTGGTTGACGAAGTTTTGCTCAAACAACCGGGATTCCTGGTACATGCCATGGACAGTGTATTTCCGTCTGCCTGGCATGGCGCTGTTTTATACATCAGCGTGATTCTTCTGCTGACGGTTATCTTTCGGATAATAACTGTGATGTTGAGCGTCTGGCAAACGCGGGAATTTACCAAGATTGCCAAGGACGTCGTTTTCCGTATTCGTCGTGACCTGCTGCTGCGTCTGCAGCGAATTTCCATGGCCGAGTATGAAGCGATAGGCAGTGGCCAGGTGACATCGCATTTCGTCACCGACCTGAATGCCGTTGATGATTTTATCGGCATGACGATCAGCAAGTTCATTATTGCCGTGCTTTCGCTGTTGGGCGCAGCCGCAGTATTGCTGTGGATGCACTGGCAGCTGGCCCTGCTGATTCTGTTTCTCAACCCGGTGGTGGTCTATTTCACGGTTGTGCTGGGCAAGAACGTCAAACATCTTAAACGCCGTGAGAACCAGGCATTCGAGGTCTTTCAGGGCGCGCTGACAGAAACCCTGGATGCCATCCAACAGATCCGCGCAGCTAACCGTGAGGGGTATTACCTCAAGCGTGTGATTGAAAAGGCATTGAGAATCAAGCAGGACTCGGCGGCATTTTCCTGGAAGAGTGATGCCGCGGGCCGCTTGTCCTTCATGATCTTCCTGATCGGTTTTGACCTGTTCAGGGCGGTCAGCATGTTGATGGTGGTATTTTCCGATCTCACAGTTGGCCAGATGATGGCGGTTTTTGCCTATCTCTGGTTCATGATGGCGCCGGTCCAGGAAGTATTGAATATTCAGTATTCTCTCTATGGCGCGCATGCCGCTCTCGATCGCATCAACCGTCTGCTGAACCTGCACGAAGAACCGCAGTATCCGGCTGCCGAGAATCCGTTTACCGGCAAGCGCGGTGTGTCAGTCAGTGTGCAGGATATCGAGTTCGAGTACCGGCCGGATGAGCCGGTGCTAAACGGTGTCAAGCTGGAGATAGCGGCTGGCGAGCGGGTGGCGCTGGTCGGTGCAAGTGGTGGAGGTAAGTCAACCCTGGTGCAGGTGCTGCTGGGACTCTATCCGGCGAAATCCGGCCAGATCCTTTTTGACGGGGTTGCGGTGGAAAGGGTAGGGCTGCAGGTCGTGCGTGAACATGTGGCCACGGTATTGCAGCACCCGGTGCTTTTCAATGACAGTGTGCGTAACAATCTGACGCTGGGCCGGAATCATGGCGACGACCTGTTGTGGGAGGCTTTGCGGCGAGCGCAGATGAAAGATGCCATCGAGGCCATGCCCGACGGGCTTGAATCACAACTGGGGCAGCGTGGTGTACGACTGTCCGGGGGGCAACGCCAGCGCCTGGCCATTGCACGTTTGCTGTTGAGTGATCCGCAGGTTGTCATTTTCGATGAGGCGACTTCGGCGCTGGATACCGAGACCGAAGCGCGCCTGCACCAGGCACTGAGGGAATTCCTGCAAGGTCGTACAGTATTGATTGTTGCGCACCGGCTGAGTGCGGTGAGGCAGGCCAACCGCGTTTATGTCTTTGAGGATGGCCGTATTACCGAGCAGGGTACACATCATGAGTTGATGCAGGCCGACGGTCTGTACAGCCGCCTGTATGGCTGAGTTCTGAATGAGTCCGCAGGCCGCCAGCCGGTATACGCTTGCAGGACACGCTGTACCCCAGGGCACCATCTCTTGCTGCGCAATTC
>JBDNAP010000248.1:0-3016 GCA_039768325.1 Thiogranum sp. | reverse complement strand
GCTTTTCGTTAAAAAAATGAGATTAACCGATGCGACCCTTCATAGTATCTACAATGGGCTAAATAGGCTTAACTTAGCGCCATTCATGTTTGTGGTTAATTATACCAATGCGTGCATAAGTTGGCCGGCATAAATTTTCGGGACACGCTGCACCCCAGGGCACCTTATCTCGCCTGGCGGCGATTCACCTTGTGAATATGTCCCTGTAGGCTCGACGGCCGCTTCCATACGGCCGACGGTCCCGAAAGTTTATGTCGACTAACTTATGCACCTGTTTTAGTTAACCTAAGGGAAAATAGTTCAAGTAAATGCGAGTAGATAATGACAAAACCAAGCAGTCCCTGGCGGATGCGTACATGGCCGCCAGCCCTGCCATTTTCTTCTGCTGGGGCGCGGAAGCGGGCTGGCCCGTTGACTATGTTTCCGACAATGTGGACCTGCTCGGGTACAGTGTCGAAGAGTTTGTCGAGGGGCAAACGAAATTCGCCGACATCATTCATCCGGACGATCTCGAACACGTCATTCAGGAGGTAGACGAGTACACCGAACGGCAAGACAGATCCTTCACACAATCTTATCGCCTGTTAAGCCGCGACGGTGATGTGCACTGGATAGATGACCGGACCGTGGTTGAGCGTGACGCCGGTGGCAAGGCAACACGTTACCTGGGGATCATCACAGACATCACAAGAGAAAAGGTTTCAGAAGAAGCGTTAAAGCTCAGCCAGGCCAGGTATCGGGCACTTGTGGAGACAACGGATGATTTCGTCTGGGAGGTTGACGCGAACGGGATCTACAGCTACTGCAGTCCACAGGTAAAAAGAATTCTGGGTCACGCTCCGCAAGCCATGCTGGGCAAAACCCCTTTCGATTTCATGTCGCCGGGGGAAGCCGAAAGAATTGCAGAAAAGTTCCGCGCCATTATTGACAGAAGGGTGCCATTCTCTTCTCTTGAAAACACCAACCTGCACAGCGACGGTCACGAGATTGTTCTGGAAACAAGTGGCGTTCCTTTTTTCGAAGCGGATGGGCAACTGGCGGGCTACCGGGGTATAGACCGGGATATCACGGAACGCAAGCAGGCGGAACGCAGGCTGAAGGAACAACAGGAATTTCTGCAATCCGTCGTCGACGGCGTGCACGACACTATCATGGTAATTGGCGAGGATTGTGGCATACAGCTGATGAACAAAGCCGCAAGGGCCTCGATGAATCCCGAATGTGTCGCCGATATTCACAATCCGAAATGTTATGAAGTGTTCCACCGACGCAAGACCCCCTGCAATGGGAAAGCGTATCCCTGTCCCATGCAACAAGTCGTTGAATCGGGAAAGCCGGTTACTGTCGTCCACAACCATGCGGGGCCGGATGGCAAGCCGTTACACGTCGAACTGATTGCGGCACCCCTGCGGGCGGAAGACGGCGCCATTCGCGGCATCATCGAAACCGCGCGTGATATCACCGGACACCTGTCTGCCCAGCAGCAGCTGGTGGAGCAGAAAGCATCGCTTGAACGACTCGCCCATCACGACGCACTGACCGGCCTGCCCAATCGCCTGTTATTCCTGGACAGGTTGCGGCAGGCGATAAAAAAGGCACACCGTGAGACTAACCAGCTGGCCGTCCTGTTCGTGGACCTGGATAGATTCAAGCAGATCAATGACAGTCTGGGGCACACCATGGGCGATGCCGTTCTGAAAGTGGTAGCCCACCGCCTGCAGAACTGTCTGCGGGAAGAGGATGTCGTGGCACGTCTTGGTGGCGATGAGTTCACCATCATTATGGGTTCCCTGCACAAGCCCCAACACGCCATGGCTATGGCGCAAAAACTGATCCGTTCCGTGCAGCACCCTGTCAGTCATGACGACCATGAACTGTATGTTTCTGCCAGTGTCGGTATCAGCCTCTATCCGCAGGACGGGCAAACCGCCGATACACTGTTGCAGAACGCCGATGTAGCCATGTACAAAGCGAAACACGAGGGACGCCGCAACTTTCAGTTTTATACGTCGGACATGACCAAACTGGCCATTGAGCGGGTACGGATGGAAAGCCAGCTGCATCGCGCGCTGGAAAAACAACAGTTCGTCGTTTACTACCAGCCCCAGCTGGATCTGCTGAGCGGCAAACTTATCGGCCTGGAGGCGCTCGTTCGCTGGCAGCACCCGGAACTGGGGCTGTTGCTGCCGACAAGGTTTGTCCCCCTGGCGGAAGACACCGGTCTCATCCTGCCGCTGGGCAGATGGGTGTTGGAAACGGCTTGCCGGCAGATAGCCGAGTGGCATGCGGCGGATCTCTATCCCGGTCGAATCGCCGTCAACCTCACCGGCAACCAGCTGAAAAACGATAAGTTCATACCGACTATCGAGCAGATCCTGGAAGCGAGCAGCTGCAAGCCGGACTGGCTGGAACTGGAGATTACCGAGAGTGTGATCATGGAGCAGCGCGGACGCTCGTTTACTATTCTCCAGCGATTGAAGGAACAGGGCATCGAGTTGGCCATTGACGATTTCGGAACCGGTTACTCTTCCCTGGCCCACCTCAAACGCCTGCCGGTTTCCAGGTTGAAAATCGACCGCTCATTCATAAGAGATATCCCGCATGACGCCAGTAACAAGGCCATCGCCCGCGCCGTGATTGCCATGGGCAGGAGTATGGGCCTCAAGGTCATAGCGGAGGGGGTTGAAACAGTAGAGCAGAAAACATTCCTGGCGGCAGAACGGTGTGACGAAATACAGGGTTATCTCAATGGCCGCCCGCTGCCAGCCGAGCAGATGAGCAGGCTGCTGAGCAGTCAGCCTCATAGCCCGGTCTGACCACCACAGCAGGCCGCGCACCGCGCGCAGCCGGCGAAGGTTCGTTTAGCTGGTGTTGATTCAGGGGACGGTCGAATTGATCGTCAGATCGACGGTCTGCTGCCCCTTGCTTGCGACCGGTGTTACGGTGCCTTGCAGATCGCCACTCTGCGGCATGGCCTGTCCGGATTTCGAGACCCGTGCGCCGACCGTCACTTCGG
>JBDNAP010000247.1:0-5061 GCA_039768325.1 Thiogranum sp. | reverse complement strand
CGTGCACTATATCGGTGCCACGAGTGAAGGCGCTCCAATATAGTGCACAGAATGGGTGCGACTTTTACCTATAGAACTTTTGCGTATAGTTTTGATGGACGCCGTAATTCAGCTCCGCTATGGTTAATACATGCCGGATAGCAGAATCTTCGATGACATTGCCCGTCGCCTGAGTGACGCCATGCCCGCCTCTGCGCGGGCTGTGCAAGACGATCTGGAGAAGAACATGCGCGCTGGCGTTCAGGCGGCGTTCGCCAGACTGGATCTGGTCACACGCGAGGAATTCGACGTACAGCGCAAACTGCTGGCGCGGTCGCGGGCGAAAATTGAACTGCTGGAAAAACAGGTGGCGGAACTGGAAACGAAGCTGCTCAAGTAAGGCAATGTAAACCAACCATGACTCCAAGGATGGAATCTTATGTCTCTCGCTGTGGTCTACAGCCGCGCCCAGCTGGGCGTACAGTCACCCCTGGTCAACGTCGAAGTTCATCTGTCCAATGGCCTGCCCGGATTGTCTATGGTAGGGCTGCCGGAAACGGCGGTACGTGAAAGCAAGGACCGGGTGCGCAGTGCCCTGCTGAACAGCGGTTTTGAATTTCCCGCCAAACGTATCACCATCAATCTGGCACCCGCCGACCTGCCCAAGCAGGGCGGCCGCTATGACCTGGCGATCGCACTGGGCATACTCGCAGCGTCTGGACAAATTCCGGCAACACTCCTAGGCAGCTATGAATTTGTCGCCGAACTCGCGCTCAGCGGTGCCATCCGGTCGGTCCAGGGCATACTGCCCTGCGCCGTTGGCGCTATTGGCGACCAACGCCAACTGATATGCGCAACCGACAATGGTGCTGAAGCCGCGCTTGCCGACCCGCAAAGGGTTTTCATCGCCGGCCATCTTCTCCAAGTCTGTGAGCACCTGCACAGCCAGACTTGTCTACCCCGGGCGACGCTGGATGCCGACACGGGCTGCGCAGCGGCGCCGGATCTGAGAGAGGTCCGCGGGCAGCGGCAGGCACGTCGAGCACTGGAAATCGCCGCCAGCGGCTCCCACAGCCTGTTACTGATCGGACCTCCCGGCACCGGCAAGACGCTGTTGGCCAGCCGCCTGCCCGGACTGCTGCCGGAACTGCGTGCCCGGGAGGCCCTGGAGACCGCCACTGTAACATCCGTCGGCCGCGACGGGTTTGACGTGTCGCACTGGAAACATCGACCGTTCCGGGCACCCCATCACACGGCCTCGGCAGCTGCACTGGCCGGCGGTGGCAGCGATCCACGCCCGGGTGAAATATCGCTGGCTCACCACGGCGTACTGTTTCTTGACGAATTACCCGAATTCAGGCGGCAGGTACTGGAAATACTGCGTGAGCCACTGGAAACCGGCTGCATCACAATATCCAGAGCGGCCCGTCAGGTCGAGTTCCCGGCCCGGTTCCAGCTACTCGCCGCCATGAACCCCTGCCCCTGCGGTTACCATGGTGACCCGGATGGGCGCTGCCGCTGTACAGTCGAGCAACTGGCGCGCTACCGTGGCCGCATTTCAGGTCCCCTGCTGGACCGCATCGACCTGCAGATTCAAATGCCGCGCATTCCCTGGCATCAGCTACACGGGCCGCCGGGGGAAGACAGCGCCACAGTACGCGTCCGGGTTGAACGTGCACGCCAGCTTCAATGGCAACGCGGCTGCCTGAACGCGCACATGCCCCTGGAGAAAATCAATCGCGACTGCCGCCTGGCCGGTAACGAGCAGCGACTGCTGGAAAAAGCAGTCAGACATTTTGCCCTGTCGCCGCGCGCAGTTCACCGCGTACTGAAGGTCGCACGCAGTATTGCCGATCTGGACGACCATCAGCACATTGCCGGTCCGCATCTACAGGAAGCAATCAGTTACCGTTGCCTGGATAAATCGGGCACGACTTCCTGATACTAAATAAACTCATATTACAAGCTGCCACCGCAACACGATGCCCGCTACAATACCGGCCATGTGTCTTTTTGCTGCTTGTTATTAATCCGTGCCCGACCTCAATCCCCAGCAACGTGACGCGGTGCGCGAAGTGCTGTCCCCGCTGCTGGTGCTGGCCGGTGCAGGCAGCGGCAAAACACGTGTCATCACTGAAAAGATCGCTTACCTGATCGGACAGTGCGGTGTGCCGGCAAAAAACATCGTCGCCGTCACCTTCACCAACAAGGCCGCACGCGAAATGCGCGAGCGCGTCAACAGACTGTTGCACAAGGACACCGGCAAGGGTCTGGTGGTATCAACTTTTCACACCCTCGGCATGCGTATATTGCGGCGCGAGTCCAAAGGGCTGGGATACAAAAGCAATTTTTCAATTTTTGACAGCCAGGACAGCCTGCATCTGATCGACGAACTGCTGCGCAAGGGACCCAGCGCCTTTGCGCCTGATGCCTTACGCAACCAGATATCCCATTGGAAGAACGAACTGGTATTGCCGCTGCATGCCGTCAAACAGGCGACGACTGAGTTTGAAACTGCTGCAGCCCTGTTATACGCCGAGTACCAGCGCAATCTGAAAGCCTACAACGCGCTTGATTTCGATGATCTGATCCTGCAACCGGTACTGGCTCTGCAGGACAGCGAGAAGGTGCGTGAACACTGGCAGAACAGGGTGCGACACCTGCTGGTCGACGAATACCAGGACACCAACAGCGCGCAATACCAGCTGGTGCAGCTGCTGGTGGGAAACACCACGCCGTTCACAGCGGTCGGCGATGACGATCAATCCATTTACGCCTGGCGCGGCGCCAACCCGGAGAACCTGCATCGGCTGAAAGATGATTTTCCACGCCTGATCGTCGTCAAACTGGAACAGAACTATCGATCGGCCGGTTGTATCCTGAAATGTGCCAACCATCTGATCGCCAATAACCCGCACCTGTTCGAAAAGCGCCTGTGGAGTTCACTGGGCTACGGCAGCCCGCTTAAAATCATGGCCTGTCGCGACGGCGATCACGAAGCCGAACGCGTGGTCTCGGAAATCCTGCATCACCAGTTTACCCACGCAACACGCCACGGTGAATACGCTATTCTCTATCGCGGCAACCACCAGTCACGTGGTTTTGAGAAGGTGTTGCGTGAACACAGTATCGCCTACCACCTCAGCGGCGGTACCTCGTTCTTTGAATACACCGAAGTCAAGGATCTACTGGCTTATCTGCGCCTGCTGGTCAACGAAGACGATGACCGGGCGTTTCTTCGCGTCGTCAACACCCCGCGTCGTGAACTGGGCGCTGCGACGCTGGAAAAGCTCGGCGCCTATGCCTCTGAACACGAACTCAGCCTGTTGGCAGCCTGTTTTGAAAGCGGCCTGCAATCCGTGCTCAACAAGCGCGCCTGCAGCAGGCTGCGCGAATTCGCCGACTGGATCGTCATGCTCGCCGATGACAGTCGGCGCAGCGAGGCCATGCCGGTGGTGCGCCAGCTCATACAGGACATCGATTACAGTGCCTGGCTGAGTGATAACGCCAAGGATCCGAATGATGCCGAACGACGCCAGCAGAACGTCAACGACCTGCTTGACTGGATTGAACGACTGGCGGACAAGGGTGGCGATAAGCGCAATCTGGCCGATATCATCAGCCGAATCGCCCTGCTTGACCGTCTCGATCGCGATGATGAGGGTAACAGTAACTGCGTCCGCCTGATGACGCTGCACGCTGCCAAGGGTCTGGAGTTTCCGCACGTCTTTATGGTCGGTGTTGAAGAAAACATATTGCCACACCGCAGCAGCATCGAAGAAGACAACCTTGAAGAAGAACGCCGCCTCGCCTATGTCGGCATCACACGCGCACAGAAGACACTGACCCTGAGCTATGCCAGCAAGCGGCGGCGTGCCGGTGAATGGGAAAGCTGCGAACCCAGCCGATTTCTCTCAGAGCTGCCAGATGGGGACCTGGAGTGGGACAAACCCGGTGCGGTGCAGAATCCGCAGATCCGCAAGCAACGCGGTCAGGCACACTTGGCTCAGTTACGCGGTTTGCTATCGTGATCAATCGCGGTCAGGCAGCCGCTCCCATGATAAAACAGCCATCTGTAGCAGCGGTCGTCTGACCGCGATAAGAAAAAAAGCTGCCTGTCGGCAGCCTTTTCAATTCAGCACTGGCGCCTGATTAATAGCCGCTTTGCGACAACATGTATTCGATCGCGGCTTTCAGCTCCTGGTCCGAACAGTCGGCACAGGTACCTTTTGGAGGCATGGCATTAAGACCGCTGACAACCGTGGCCAGCAATCCGTCGATACCTTTGGATACGCGTGCAACCCAGGCGGCCTGGTCACCCACTTTGGGTGCACCGGCAACGCCGGTGCTGTGACACGCCAGACAGCTTGCGTTATACACCTGATCACCACTGCGCGTGGCTGCTGCTGCCGCAACAGCCTCGGGAGCAACGCCACTGACGGGCGCAGAACCGACGTTCACTTGCCCAACCGGCTTAATATTTTCTTGAATTCTGGCTTGCCGTTCCTCGCCACCGGGATCCAAGTCGTCGGTCACGACGCCTGCGATGAAATAGAAAACAATCGCAACCAGCACTAATGCGACCAGCACACCGATCATGGAACGAAAAAAAGTCTTGTCTTCGTGGCTCACCTGATCCCCCTGAAATTCAAATAGTTAGTTAGTCAACCTGTCTTTTGCGGCGCTGCCGGATAGCGAACAGGCCGGCAAGTATAGCCGCAAATGCCTGTTTGGGAAAGAAAAACCCTCCAAAGCACTAAAGTATTAAACGAGCCAGCCGCTATTTTTTTCGAGGGAACGTACAACCGCAAATGGATTGCCAAGAGGCAACGCGCCATGAACGTTGACACACAGTTCCCGCCAGCACCAGTTGCGACACTAGCCACTCGGCCGCTACCGGGCAGTGCTGAACAGGCAACAACCCGTCCTGTCGACCGGCCCCATCACAGCGAGCCGGCCAACAACCACACCAGGCAACATGACAGACAGACCGAGGCGCACAAAGATCCCCAGCGCCCGTCGCATGAAACGCATGGCGTGCGCCAGGAATCCGAACTCAACGCGGAAGAGAAACTCGAACTG
>JBDNAP010000246.1:0-5040 GCA_039768325.1 Thiogranum sp. | reverse complement strand
GGCAGGGAAATGACACGGGAACCCAGTACCGTTCCGCGATCTACACCTACAGTGATGAGCAACAGAAGCTGGCGGAACAATCCAGGCGTGCTTACCAGGAGGTGCTTAGCGGGAATCATGTCGGAGCGATTACAACAGAGATTCTCCATGCCCCGTTATTTTATTATGCCGAGGATTATCACCAGCAATACCTTGCCAAGAATCCCGCGGGCTATTGCGGTCTTGGCGGAACCGGCGTGCCTTTTCCAGCGGACGGTTGATGAACCGTTCGACAAGCGGCCGCCTACCGCGCCCACAAGGGGGTGACCTGAAAGCCGGGGCCCGGCGGCGGGTTTCCGGGCGCACCTGATGGGTGTACTTTTCATTCCCGCTTTGGTGTATCTTTACATCGGACTTCTTCCCGCCGAGTCGGGCATATTCAACCTTTAGCAGGAGAAGAGATTGAGCCAGGAAAATCGCATTACAGTTCTTGAGAACGGTCCCTTGCTGTGTACCGGTGATATTGAAGTCGTTGCTGAGGATGGGTATGTGCTGGGAAAATCCGACGAGCTAGCCCTGTGCCGGTGCGGGGAGTCCAAAAACAGGCCCTTCTGCGATGGCAGCCACAAGGAAGCAGGCTTCGAAAATGACGGTATTATCATGAGCGTGGTCTCCGAAGAACTGGAGGAGGCAGAGGGCCCGTTGAAGATAACGGTGCGCAGCAATGCCATGCTGCTTGCAGAGGGCCCCATGAATATCATGTGCGCCGATGGCAGTTGTACCGCCAAACGCAACAAAGCGGCCCTGTGCCGCTGTGGTCATTCCGCTAACAAGCCCTTTTGCGACGGCAGTCACAAGGAGTTCGGTTTCGAGGGCTAGCCGCGTGAGTTGCCCGTCAACGACCTTCAGGGCGGCCTGCGCAACAGGACCGGATTGGGCCACGATACTCGGCCGATGTCTGGCGGATCTGGGCGCTGCCCCGTCGGCCGCGAATCTCGGTCTGTTATACGTGACGGCCCCGTTGGCGCCGGACCTGGACAAGCTGCTCGCTGAATTGCGCAGTGAGACGCAAATCGACGCCTGGACAGGAACCGTTGGTGCCGGTATTTGCTTTACCGGCCGTGAAATCTATGACCAACCCGCGCTGGCCATCATGCTGGCCTCGCTTCCCGAGGACAGTTTTCGGTTCATCCCCGCGGGCGTTGAGCCGCTGAGTGAAATGTTGAGCGCCAACCGGGCCTGGGTCACCGAACAGCGGGCAAATTTTGCAATCGTGCACGGTGATCCGCGTAATCCACATATTCCGCAAATCATAGAATCGCTTTCAAATGATCTGGATTCCGGCTTTCTGGTGGGTGGGCTGGCATCCGCCGATGATGACAGGCAGCTGCTGCAGATTGCCGGTGAGCTGTGCGGCGACGGGTTGTCGGGTGTGCTGTTCTCATCCGAGGTTCCTGTCATCAGCGGTCTCACACAGGGTTGTACACCGTTGGGTTCCAAACACACCATTACCCGGTGTGAGCGCAATATACTGGTTGGTCTCGATAGCCGTCCGGCACTGGATGTGTTCCGCGAAGACATCGGCGAAATGCTGTCCAAGGATCTTTCCCGGGTTGCCGGTTATATTTTCGCCGGCCTGCTCGTGCCCGGTTCCGATACCGGTGATTACCTGGTACGAAACCTGATCGGTATTGATCCGGAGCAGAAACTGCTGGCGATCGGCGACCTTCTCGAAGAACAGGACGCCATTATGTTCTGTAAGCGTGATGGTGACAGCGCCCGCCAGGATATGCTGCGCATGCTGAATGATCTGGGTAAACGTGCCAAAGGCAGAATCAGGGGCGGGGTGTATTACAGCTGTCTGGGGCGCGGCCGCCATCAGTTCGGTGATAATTCTGAAGAATTGAAAATGATCCGCGACGAGCTTGGAGATTTTCCCCTGGTGGGATTCTTTGCCAATGGCGAGATCTCGCACAAGCGTTTGTATGGCTATACCGGTGTACTGACGCTGTTTGTATAGAAAAGTTTAACACGCACTCACAGGCCCTGGAGGAAAAGCCCGATGTCTGAACAAGAAAAGCCCGTGAAAGAAGTCGAAGGGGAACTCGAGCACGCTGCAGAGCACTACGATAAATTGCACTCGGCCAGACAGCATCTGACGGAAGCGATCGGCGATGTCAAACAGTTCGTCGATGAAGACCTGGCGGGGCTGGCCAAAAGTACCGTAGACAAACTCGACGAGACGGTAACGTCGGGAGTTACCAGTGCGGCCGATGCCATGATCAAGGTGCTGGAAGACATGAAACAACGCCTGCGCAGGGACTGACCGGCTTGCCATAGCTTCAGGACAGGCGCAGCCCCCGGGCGCTGAGCGGTAAGGCGTGTATCGGTTGGCCGGTAGCGGCATACAGCGCATTGCAGACCGCCGGGGCGATGGGGGGTAGCGGTGGTTCGCCAATGCCGCCCCAGAAGCCGCCGCTGGCTGCGACGTGGGTTTCAATCACCGGCATGTCCTTGAGCAGCAACATCGGATAATCGTTGAAGTTACCCTGAACGACGCGGCCGTCCCTGAGGGAGATTTCTCCAAACAGTACCGCCGTCAGTCCATAGACTATGGCACTTTCGACCTGCGCCTCCACAGTGTCCGGGTTGACAACGTAGCCCGGATCGATGGCGCACACCACCCGCAACAGTTTGAACGAGCCGTCTGCATCGAGCCTGAGCTCCACGACCTGCGCACAGTGACTGCCGTAAGAGGTTTCGAGTGCGATGCCCCGATAGTGGCGTTCGGGCAGTGGCTGACCCCAGCCGGCTTTGGCGGCGGCGGTTTTCAGAACGGCCAGTTGCCTGGGTGCAGCGGCCAGCAGACCGCTGCGAAATTGAACGGGGTCCTGGCCGCTCTCCCGTGCAAGCTGATCGAGAAAGCATTCCCTGAAGAAGGTGTTCTGTGAATGGTTTACCGAGCGCCAGAAGCCGACCGGCACGGGCAGCTCACGCGGGCTGTATTCAGCCAGCAGGTTGGGCACCGCGTAGGGCTGGTCGGCAAAACCCTGCAGCGCAACCGGGTCAAGCCCGTCACGCACAGCGCCGGGGCGCACCGACGCGAGAATGGACGGCGCCGACACGCGGGCCCTGAGTCCGACCAGGTGTCCTTCCTTATCGATCGCGGCGGTCAGGCGGGCCATGCTGGCGGGCCGGTAGAAGTCATGTTGCATGTCTTCCTCCCGTGTCCACATCAGCTTGACGGGCCGTCCGACCTGTCTGGCGATGCGCACCGCCTGCTCGACAGCATCCTGGAACGCACCGCGCCGGCCGAAGCCGCCGCCGAGCTGGGTATTGTGCACCTCGACCTTCCGCGCATCCACGTTGGCGGCGCGCGCGGCGGCTTCCAGGGTGGCGCCGGCATTCTGCGTTGGCGCCCACACCTCCACCCCGTTATCCCTGACGTGGGCGGTACAGGTCATGGGTTCCATGGTCGCGTGCGCCAGATAGGGCGCGTAATAGGTCGCTTCTATCTGCCGGCCCGGCTTGCGCAACAGCGCGGCGACATCGCCGTGTTCTGCACCGATGACGGTATCCTTGCCGGTGAGCCCGTCTTCCAGTACCGCACGGATGTGTTCATCGTCGAGCTTGCCGTTTGCGGCTGTGTCCCACTCCACCGGCAGCGCATCCAGGGCCTGTTGCGCCTGCCACCAGCTGTCTGCCACCACCGCCACGGCGTCTTCCAGGGCAACCACACGTACGACGCCGGGCCGCTTTTCCGTAGCTGCAGCCTCAACGTGTTTGAGTCGCCCGCCAAATACCGGGCAGGCGCGAATTGCGGCGTGTAGCATGCCCGGCACTTCAACGTCGGCGGCGAAAACCGGCCGGCCCGCCACCTTGTCGGGCACGTCCAGGCGCCTGACAGGCTTGCCGATCAATGTCCATTCTTCAGGGTCTTTAAGAAACACCATCTCCGGTGCCGGCAGGCGGGCGGCCTCGGCGGCGAGTTCACCGTAGCCCAGCTTACGGCCGCTCGGCTGGTGGATGATCTGGCTGTTTTCGGCGCGACATTCAGTATCGGCGGCACCCCAGCGTTGTGCCGCAGCGGCGATCAGCAATTCCCGGGCAGCGGCGCCGGCTTTGCGCAGATACTCCTGGGAACCCCGCACTGAGCGGCTGCCGCCGGTCGCCATTGTCACGTAGACATTGTCGCGCCGCAGGTTGTCACTGGCTTTGGCGTACTCGGCCTGCACCCTGTCCCAGTCACAGCCGAGTTCCTCGGCAATCAGCATGGGCAACGCTGTGAATATGCCCTGACCCATTTCAGAACGTGCCACGCGGATGATCACCCGGTTGTCCGGCTGGATCACTATCCAGGCATTGACCTCGACCTTTTGCGGCGGGTCCGGCGGCGGGTCCTTGTCAGCCGCCAGCGAACCCGTCTCCGGCAGGTGAAAACCCAGCAGCAGACCGCCACCGACGGCTGTACTGCGGACCAGAAATTCGCGGCGTGTCAACTTTAGCCCTTCAGTCACGGGGTTTGTCTGCTCCAGAAGCCGCTGCTGCGTGTATCGCTGCACGCACACGCTGGTAGGTTCCGCAACGGCAGATATTGGTTATTGCATTGTCGATGTCTGCGTCGGAAGGCGCAGGCTTTTCACGCAGCAGCGCGGCCGCAGCCATGATCATGCCCGGCTGACAGTAGCCGCACTGGGGTACGTCCAGAGTGCGCCAGGCCTGCTGCAGCGGGTCGCTGTTATCCGGCGACAGGCCTTCGATCGTCGTTACCGCCGTACCGCTGACCGCGGCCAGCGGGGTCATGCAGGCGCGTGCGGCGCGGCCGTCGACATGCACGGTGCAGGACCCGCACAGACCGATCCCGCAGGCATACTTGGTGCCGCGTAGATGCAGTGTATCGCGCAGTGCCCACAGCAGGGGGGTTTGCGCGTCGATATCGAGTTCGACTTCGCGACCGTTCACCTTCAGACGAATCATCACAGCTCTCCCTTGGGCTGATTTACCCGCAAGTATGGCATGTAATCGAGCCATTTTCCGGTGCCGATTGGCGACATAAAGCTG
>JBDNAP010000245.1:0-7072 GCA_039768325.1 Thiogranum sp. | reverse complement strand
TACCGATACCGCCGGAAATTCTGCTTCGATGATATAGATTGCCCGATTACCGTCAGGCCCGAACAATGATCGCGACGGCTTGTAAATTGAGGAGGACACGATGATCAAGCGCATTATTTCAGCCCAGCTTGCCGGGCTATTGCTTTTTGTCCCGTTTGCCGGCGCAAAAGAGATTGTTCACGACGCCGAACACTACATTCTAGAGGCCCAACATGGAGAAAAGTGGGCCACAGAAGATAAAGCGCTGAATGAGAAACTCGCCGAGTTGCGTAATAAATTCGGTATGCCGCCCAACATTATCCATATTATGTGGGACGACACTGCACTGGGCGAGGTTGGCATTCCCGAAATCCAGAAGGTGCGCGGCTTCGAGACGCCCAACATCAACCAGATGGCCGAAGACGGTATCAACTTCATGCGCATGTACACGGAGCCGGCCTGTACGCCTACGAGGGCTGCATTCCAAACCGGGCGTTATGCCGTTCGCTCCGGCATGCATACCGTAGCCTTCCCCGTCGAATACTCCGGTATGGATGCGGATGAGGTCACCATTGCCGAGGTACTGAGCAAGGCGGGCTACATGACCGGATTTTTCGGCAAGTGGCACCTTGGTGATACGGAGTTCAGCTACGCCCACAATCAGGGCTATGACGAAGCCTTCTTCCAGCCTTACAACCAGGTCCCCAGCATGTGGACCAAAGAAGCCGAGGCGATGAACGTCATCACCGGCATGTTCCCGGAGATGTACGGCGAGGATAAGTACGATATCGACAATTCCTGGCAACCACGCGGAAGTGTCTGGACCCTGGAAGGTACCAAGGGTGGCAAGACGCTTGAGTGGGGGCCACCACCCAAAGTCACTAATTTCTGGGATGCGATTACGGAATCCGAAAAGCGCACCATCGCGTTCATCGACAAGGCCGTGGAAGCCAAGAAGCCGTTCTTCATCTCTCACCAGCCAATTCTCCTCGGGTTCATCCCCGATCCGCGCAATCCGGTGAAGGGCACGGCCAACAAGAACCCACTGGCAGAGGCGCTCGAAAGACTGGATGACTTCGTCGGCAAATTGCAAAAGCATCTCGTTGACAAGGGTATCGCCGAGAATACCCTGGTCATGGTCCAGGCGGACAATGGTCCTTTCATCCACTATGGCCCACGCGGCATGGTGGAAACCATCTATACTGGCGGCAAAGGTGACTTTCTCGAGGGTGGCGTTCGTGTGCCTGCGCTGGCAACGTGGCCCGGCATGATCGAGCCCGGGCAGATCGTTGGCGATATCCTTCACATTAGCGATCTCTACACTACTTTTGCCCGCCTGGGCGGGGCCAAGGAGTACATCCCGACCGATCGCGTGATCGACGGTGTGGACCAGGCCTCGCTGTTTCTCAATGGCGACGGATACAGCCGCCGAGACTACGTCATGATCTACGTGGGTCCCAATCTGGCCGCCGGCGTAAAGGGCAGATTCAAGCGTGACTGGAAAAATGCCACCCCTGGGCTATCGAAGAACGAGTTCTACGACCTCTACACTGACCAGCGCGAACGGACTGGCGAGATGATCGAGCAATTCCACGTGAAGAGCATGTTCAATCGCCAGCGCCAGCGTCATGAACTCTGGTTGAAGAAGTACCCCAATCGACCGGATGCAACACCGGGCCCGGCGCTGACGGGTATCGAGAACGTTCGACCGGAAACCGTGCAGATCTACACCGCACCGGTGGACCCGAAAAAGCTGCCGTTCGATCCGCAGGAGGTTAGCAAACAGCCGCTTCCCTGGACCCTTAGCGACATGTAAGCGGTGTGTGCAACACAAGCTTGTTATAGGTCACGACAGGTTGAGCAGTGACGCCATACTCGTATGGCGTCCTGCGTCGTGGCCGCGTTCTCTCGGACATATGAATACAGGCTGATACAGATAAAACCCTCCGGCTCCAGCATGAGATTTTGTCTGGTACTTTGCCTCGGAAGCCGATTCAATCCATTAAGGGAGTATTAGCAAGCATGCCGGAAAGAAATGATTGGTTGATTTCCCGTCGGCGATTCCTCAAGACCGGGGGACTGGCTGGTGGCGCCATGATGTTGGGCGGCATTTCGGTGGAACGCATGGCTTCCGCCCAGCCGATGAAAAGCGACAAGGCCTCCGGCGTACCGGGTATTACTGTTGCAGGCTACCCGTTCGACCATGTGCAACCGCTAATAGACGGGCGGGTGCAGATAAATGGCTGCAATACAACGTTTCAACAAGGCAAGATCGGTGACCTGAATACGCATGTATTTTCCGGCCCTCAGGAACTAGAGGTAACGGAGGTCGGTCTGTCACCGTTTATGCTGGCCTACGCCAACGAGGGCTTCCGTGATTATTCGCTTATCCCCGTGTTCCCATTGCGTCTGTTTCGCCACAAGAGTGTGTTCATCCACGCCGATCGCGGAATAAAACGCCCCGAGGATCTCAAAGGCCGAAGAATCGGCACACCCGGTTACTCCTCCACCTCGCTCACCTGGATTCGCGGCTTCATGCAGCACGAGTACGGGGTCAAGCCGGAGGACGTGGAGTGGGTCGTTTCCGCAGCCGACTCGTCGGCCAAGGATGCGGGCAAGGTATCGAAGCAGGAGAGTGTGATACCGGATGGCATTTCGATCAGTGTAGGGCCGGAGGGCAAAGACGAATCCGACATGCTGGTCGATGGGGATGTGGATGCATTGTTTCATGCGGCGGAGCCAACAGCATTTACGGAGAGACACCCCAAGATACGGCGGCTGTTCGCAGATTCCCGTAGAACGGAACGTGATTATTACGCCCGTACCGGAATATTTCCCATCATGCATGCCGTAGCCGTGCGAAACGATGTCATCGATGCGCATCCGTGGCTACCCGAAGCGGTCTTCAATGCCTACTCCCAGGCCAAACAGATGCAGTATGAGGCAATGCGCATGCAATGGATATTCGGCACGCTGCCCTGGTACGGCCAGGAATTTGAAGAAACACGGGCGCTGATGGGGGACAACTTCTGGCCCTACGGAATCGACGCCAACCGGAAGACCATGGAGGCACTGTTCCAGTACTCGTACGAGCAGGGTCTGGCAAAGAAACCATTGACTGTTGAAGAGCTATTCCATCCCGCCTCTTTGCATTTCACGGATGCTTCTTGAACTCTTAACGAAGGCCGCTAGGAAGAACTGAATATGAAAACCCGAGCAAAAAAAGGGCGGTGTGCAGTGTTGGAATATTTAAAGTGCTTGCTGATGTATGCAGCTGTTGTTATGGGAGCATTGATTGCCCCTTTGATAACGGTCAATGCTGAAGAACCTGCATCCGGGGGATACACGCAAGAACAAATTAACGAAATGATAAACAACCCGCTAGGTGAGCTATGGCTCTTGTTTGGCCAGAGTGATTTCGTTGTTTACGATGGTGATGCGCTGGATCTCGTTGGCCAGGATAAAAAGCTGATGAATTTCACCCTCCTTCAGCCTGTACTGCCCATGCAACTTAACAAAAACTGGAAATCCATCTTCAGGCCAACCATACCGATTGTGAGCGTTGATTCTCCGTCAGATATTTATCCACCTACGGAGCCCGGAGAAGGTTTCACATCGGAATTTAAACGTACAACGGGTCTCGGTGACATCGTGCTGTGGGCTGCACTTGCCAAGAACGACTGGACCAAACCGCCAAATATTTTTGGTTTTGGACCGACGGTGATGTTGAACACTGCTACTGACGACTCATTGGGCACGGGTAAATGGAGTGCGGGTCCTATGGCGACGGCGTTTCATATTGGTGATAATTGGATTTATGGTGTTATTGCCCAACACTGGTGGTCATTTGCGGGCGATAACGACAGGCAAGATGTGAATCTTAGTGATCTCCAGTACGTGGTTCGTTATCGGGTTAACTCGGAAACCAATGTCGGTTTTTCCCCAAATATTCGCTATAACTGGGAGCCGGATTCCGAAGACGAAAAACTGAGCCTGCCGATCGGTTTGGGATTCGATACCATGGTTAAACTCGGGCCGGTACCGGCGAAGTTCGGTCTGGAGTATCAGTACTACGTCGAGCAGCCTGAAGCGTTCGGCCCACAGTGGTTAGTCAGGTTTATTCTTTCCCCCGTTGTACCAGCACCGGCCTTCTCTAAGACGCCCATGTTTGGTGACCAGTGAGTTAGGCCAGGCATGATGAAAGACCATTGTGGCTTTGCCCGATATGACCGCGCCCGCTGCGGCGAGCGGGACTCCGCTTACGGAAGTCCTTCACGAGTCGGGTATCAACCCATGTTCGTAAACATTATGCGTATCTGTACGCTGATGATCATCGGTGTACAGCCTGCTTTCGCCGACGAAGATGTTGAACTCGCCAAGAAGTCACAGAACCCGGTAGGTGACATCATCAGCGTGCCGTTCGAATACAACGTCAACTTTCGTGTGGGGCCGGAGGATGCCGAGGTGCATGTATTGAATCTCAAACCGGTTTATCCGGTTCACCTGGGGCAATACGCCCTGATGAACCGGTTCATCCTGCCCCTGGCACACCAGGGCGAACGTATTGACGGCGAGGGGAGTCAGAGCGGTCTGGGGAATACCACCTACCAGGCATTCTTTACACCTGCCGAAGCCGGCGCAGTCATCTGGGGCCTGGGCCCGGCGTTTATCCTGCCGACCAACACCGACGATCGGCTGGGCAGTGATAAGTGGTCTGCCGGGCCGGCACTGGTCGTTCTGGCCAAGCCGGGACATTGGCTGTTCGGTACACTCGCCCAGCACTTCTGGTCCTTTGCGGGTGATAGCGATGAAAACAACGTCAACCTGTCTTCCCTGCAATACTTTATCAATTACAACTTTCCGACCGGCTGGTACCTGACCACGAACCCGACCATGACGGCCAATTGGGACGCCGACAGTTCGGACCGGTTTACTGTGCCAGTAGGAGGAGGTGTTGGCAGGCTTGTTCGCTTTGGAGAACAGCCTGTCGATTTCAAGCTCCAGGGGTTTTGGAATGCTGAGAAGCCTGATGGTGCGGCTGATTGGACACTGCAATTACAGGTGAAGTTTCTGTTTCCAAAGTAGCAGAGAACATCCTGTAGCGTATTTTGTAGAGGACAAATGTGATTAACGCAACCACATTAGCATTTTCTGAGAAGTCCATACTCCAAAGACTGTCTTTCGTGTGTCCGAGGAGGGTTAGCCATGATGGCCCACCGTGAAAACAGCAGGCGATACTTTCGTTTCTTGAGCAGATGGTGAAGGCGAATTGTTATGTTTAAAGTTCAGTTAGAAAGTTTCGGGCCGTAACAATCTTTGTCTTCTCAATTATCTTTAAAGCCAGTAGATCGCGTTTGTCTCCACTGACCAGAAAATCGGCTTCACCGGCAACAGCCATCGCGAGAACCGGATTGTCATCCGGGTCTTGAGAAACTTCCAGCGTAGGCAAGTCAGTTAACACGAGTGCCTGATACCTCAGGCCGTTGATCATGTTTCCGGCTTCTGCGGGGATCAGGTACTTGCGTAGTTTCGGGTAGCGGCTGACGCGGCGGAATTCAGAAAGTTGCCACTCGGATGTTATCAGTTCGAATTTTTTCTTTCGCCATGCCTGATAAATTAGATCTGGTGGCGTATTCTTCGTAATGAGTGCAGCAATCAAAATACCGGTATCGAGCACGACACGCATCGTGACTAGTCGTTGACCAAAGCATCTTGAATCGCTTCCAGGATGTCTTCTTGCGCATGCTCCTGATTACGCTCTTTGACATCTTCGACGGTTAGCTCAAACAAACGTGACAGTACCGCTTCATCCACAAAGCGGGAGAGGTCACCTTTCTTGGTGCCTTTCCGGGCAAGGTAGGAGCGTAGCGCACGATCAGTATCTTCGGGAACTACGACTGACCAACGAGTATTGTTCATGGC
This sequence comes from Thiogranum sp., assembly GCA_039768325.1. Lineage (GTDB taxonomy): Bacteria > Pseudomonadota > Gammaproteobacteria > DSM-19610 > DSM-19610 > Thiogranum. Next base: position 1,171 of record JBDNAP010000245.1, on the reverse strand, counting down.
TCAAAACCTCAAATCGTAACCTAGTTAGGAGTATAAGCGGATATGCGTATATCCTCAAATAGTGATTGATGACTCAATTACGGTATTGGATGGGCAAGGATCGCAAGCAATTGATTAATAAGGTAAGTTTAATGTTTCTGTCTGGCTGCGAACCAGGCCGTCCAGATTTCGAAACATTTTGTGCATGCAAACCATGACTAATGATCTCGACGGTTTTTCGAGCGCCTAATAATTGTGAGCTGAGTTGGCAGCTGTGGTGAAACGTATCACCTTGAAAGTTAACATAAAGATGTTACTTGAGACGTCGTGCGTAACTGGGGGATAAGGTGGCCTCCCCTTGGGGACGCCATTTTGCCTTGTAAAGAATTGAAAACTCTAAAAATAAAAAATCGATTTTCACCTGAAAAAATCCCAAGCCCATAACCTGCGGGTTTAACAAGCAAAGAAAACAGGGGTTCGCGTACCCCGCCCGACGCCACACTATTCCACGATTTCAGCTACAGCGGACGGGATACTTTCTCTTATCGGGAAGTTTGCGTTCAGGAACAAGACTGACTAAGCGATCGTTTTCCCTTGTTACTTACTAATTCGCAATTGAGATGTCGCCGTAGCTCGGGCGATCAGACTTGGTGTTCAGCTTTGCTGGGAGCTGCAGAGTTGACTGACCAGGGCAAACCAACGCAAAGTCAAAATTAGCGGCTGTTGTGCAGGACACCGATCTAGTGTCGATGCTGCTGGCGACGATACTCGCGCGGGCTGACGCCGGCGATGCGTTTGAAAGCGCGGCTGAAATGCGAAGGGTCTTCATAGCCGACTTCCAGGGCGATATCCAGCGCGGTTGCATCGGATTCCCGTAACAGCCGGGCGGCACGCTCGTAGCGAAGCTCGTTGATCAGGTCGGAGTAAGTAACAGCGTTTCCCTTCAAACGTCTCTGCAGCGTGCGCACGCTGGTACCGGCCATGTCGGCAGCGAATTCTATCGATGGCAGCTGTTCCGGCAGGTAGGCGCTCAACACAGCTTTTAGCGAAGACGTGAGGCTTGTTTTAAATTCGTCGGCAAGCGTTGCTGTCGCAGTCAGACCGGACCCTGATCGACTGACATCGGGGGTGATGCGAGGCGGTAAACTCATTAACTCGCGCGGGACGGTGATCCAGACGCTCGGCTGGCCCG
>JBDNAP010000244.1:0-9361 GCA_039768325.1 Thiogranum sp. | reverse complement strand
TCTATCATCCCGGATATAGTCAAAATGTGGGTAGCCGCCAACAGCTGCTGGCCGAATAAATTCGGCCCTACAGAGGAAGAGCCGCCTTAACTTAGTGTCATTCGGGTCAGAGAGCAATTTACGCTAATATTAGAAACAATTGCTCTCTGACCCTTTTTTCTTCTTGATAATATGATATTTAAAAAATCGCCTGAAAAATTCTGGGACTTGATATCGGCTAAGTATGCTGCATCTCCGATTTCTGATATGACAGCTTACGAGACGAAAATCGAAAAAATAAAATCTTACTTGTCACCAGATGATGTTGTGCTGGATATTGGTTGTGGTACCGGTACCCAATGTGGAGATCTTGCAGGCAATGTGAAACAGGTTACTGGCATTGATATCTCCAGTAAATTGCTGACTATTGCGGAACAAAGAAAAGCAGAGCGTAAGCTGGATAATATCGAGTTTATAAAAACATCGCTATATGACGAACGTTTTAAAGTGGATAGTTTTGATATCGTGATGGCATTTTATGTTTTGCATTTTTTCGAGGATCTAGATGCAGCAGTTAAACGTGTGCATGCCTTGCTTAAACCAGGCGGATTGTTTATATCCGAAACTGCTTGTCTGGGTGAGAAAAATAAAACTGCAAACAAGTTGCTGAGATTTGCGGGGCATCTTGGGTTTTTGCCAAAAATTAACCTGCTAACCACCAGGCAGTTACAGCAAGTCATGGAACGGACGGGTTTTATCCTGGTGGATAAAGTTCTGTTCAGCGAATCGAACGCTGAATATACGCTATTTGCCAGGAAACCGTAACAGAGTGGATCAATAGGGCGTATGGTGTAAAAAATCGAACGAACAGTTTGATATTGTTATCTGTGTGATTCATAGAGATCGTTTCAATCTCTGGAGATTCCAAATCTACACTTTAATTTGGATCCTGTATACGTTCAGAATCCGGGTTATAGCCCTCGTAGGCCTCTTCAGAAGGGGGTGTTTCAGAGGCCATGTCAAAGTAGCGTTCCATCGGTGATTTACCATGGTGTGCGCAATGCGGCCAATGGGAACGTTCGATCTTGCCGTCAAGATGCGGTGAGCCAGGCTTGTTAGGCCGGAATTTAATAATGACGCCGCCATTTTCTCAACGTCGGTCGAGAGATGCCGCAACGCCGGCAGACAAACCCCGCATCGCCAGAGTCCTCATAGAGGTGCACCCACTGTAATCGCTGCTGAATTTCTCTGTTCATAACACCCAATAATAGTGAAAGGATGTCTATGAATCACACAATTTATACAGACTATACGTTTCGTATCTGACTCCTGCCACACTCACTCGTTTATCAATTCTTGATGCTTACTGGAACCCCGGAACTGGAACACAGTCAATGTTGTTATCTTCGTCAGATTCATCGACATTGTTGGCCGGTCGATCAGCCTCAATACAGATCTTTTCCGCTGCAGCAAGCTCGCTTGCTGCCGTTGTCAGTCCGATCGATCTGATTTCTGCAGTCTGTGCCTCCAGTCCCTCCGGCCAGGGATCGGTGCCGACCTCCGCTCTGCCAGGTTCTAACACGAAGCGGGTCGAGAAAGGATCTGCGTCCTCGTCACCGATATTCTCTACCTGATATCTAATACTTGTCTTGCAGTTCGAGCCCGTTGCACAGACGATGTCGAGGGCAAGTATCTCCGGCGTGAGATCGGCTTTCGGTGGTGGCGGTGAGAACTCGCGCTCAGCCACTCGCTCTATGTCGACCGATCCGCGTTCTGTCTCGTACTGAAGAGCACTGCGGGTATAAACTGCGGAGACATCCACTGACCGGGCAGTCTGGATCACCAGGAATCCGTCGATTACCTCAGCGGGCAGTTGGCCGCCAAACACCTTTTCACGCACAAAATTACAATCGACTGCCGCTGCTTCGTCATAATCGAGTTCGGCCAGATCAATAGGGTGCACAGACCCTGCCTTAAACTCACCCGGTGGTATCGCCATGGCCAGCTTGGCAAATGCATAAACAGTCTCTCCCTGGGGGTTGTGGATATTGACTACCGAGCCGTAGCGCCCAGCCAGCAGTGCGTGCGTTTCGGGATTCGATTCCACCCCGCAGACGAATTTCGCCGTGTATTCGAACCGTGGGCACAGGATGCGGTGACGGGCGATCGCTACATTATCCTGGGGCCTGATTTCTCGTCCTACGAGATTAATCGCCTGAGCCTGGTTCGAAAGTGTGATGAATTGCGAGCGACCACAGTCCCGGATTATCGGCAGGCGGGCGTTCAGCGACAGTGTTGTGGTATTCCCCACTGCGAGCGGTTCCACTGCACAACGCAAGCTATCGTCTTCCTGTAGCTCACAATCTTCGGGTGGATTAACGAAAACCACACCTTCTGGCGGAGTCTCGATGATCTCGATCTTGTGAGCACCGTTGGGCCCACGGTTCTCAACAGTCAGCTCATAAGAAACCATTTGACCGGCTACCCAGGGGTCTGGCCCGACCGTTTTCGAGATTGCCAGATCGGTGGCGAAGTAGACGAAATCCGCCTCACTGGGATTCATGGGTGGTTCGGGGATCGCTTCGATGGGGCTGCTGTCCAGCGGTGAAATGATTTTGAACCGGTACTCTAGATTTGCCCAGTCATCATGACCTGTGAGGGTCTCATCATCCGGATGACCTGCATCTTCGGAGCGCTCCTCGCAATCTCGAGGCAGACCATCTTTATCTCCCCGGTTTACGTTCACTTGGGAAAGTTGATCCTCGATTCCGTCTTCACCGTCCCAGTCGATCTCTGCATTGACAGCTGATGTGTGTCCAATCTGTTGGCTATCCACCCAACGAGTCGCATGGATCGGGTCTGTTTCGTCCAGGTTGATGGTGATTGGTTCAAGACCGGAAACATCCGTATTCTTCGATTCTACAAGCTTGTCTTCGCGCAGGTCGCCCAGCGGTGCGGCCGCGCGACCATCTGGTATCGAGAGAGGAGAGTAGTCAATGGTTTTGGCTTCGAAAATTCCGTCATCATCGAGGTCCGCCGGCACACCTCCCGAAAAGCTGTAGTTCATGATACTGAGATAGTTCGGCTTGCAATTATCACTTTCGTTACCGCCATGACCGAGGCCGAGAGTATGGCCAAGCTCGTGCATGAACGTACTGGTCGAGGCTTCCGACACAATAAAGTTGGCGCCCATGGATGCCTGCCCACCATCGAAGCAATCATCCTTATCCTCTGCATCAGTCAGCCCATCCCCGTCGTTATCTACATCGTCTTCGCAGCTAGACCGGCCCAGGTCCAGATCTTCTCCACCTCCTTTTGGGGCAGAGATGGCGTAGTGAAATACTGCCCGACGGTCGAAATCGAAGTTAGCATCCTTGACCTCAAAGAAGTCAGGTTCGCCGTTATCGTCTCCGTCTCCATTGACCCGCGGAATAAAGTTCTCATTGGGCAATTGGGTGGGGTCAATCTCATTTCCACCACCCAGGTTGTCACCCACGAGGCAGTTCGGATCGTCCTCGTCAATGAGTTCGTCATCGTTGTTGTCGATCCCATCGAGGCAAGAGCCAAACATCCCTTCGGCCTCTTCCAGCCCGAATTCAGTCAGACTTCCGGTATCGATCCAGAGGTGGATCCCATTGTTGCCGTCCGGATTATCAACCGGCGCGGCATTGAACCGCTCTTTAAGAAACTGGATGGACTCACGGTCAGGTCTCTCACCCTCGACCCAGTCATATTCGACAAAGACATCCTTATGGTCGACTTTTGCGCCCATATTCTTCAGATCGACGAGTATATTGCCATCGCAATCCTTTAAGCCTTCCGTTTCCCATTTGTCGTAAAGCCCATCGCCATCGGTGTCCGGCAGCTGCGGTGTGAGGTCGATTCCCAGCTGGAACAACTGGGCAAAGCGGTTCACCTGGTTGAAGTCCGAAAGCGCATTGAGACCACTAGCTTCTGTTCGCAGTTTTAATCCGATCATGTATTCTCGCCCCGGCTGAAGCATCTGTGTTGTCGTCGCCGGCTGTATCTCGCCGTCGACAAAATTCTCACCCTCAAACAGTCCGACGATCTGATTGATGGTCTGTGCCACTTTGCCGCGTTCTTCTTCCTGCCGAAATACATCCTCCACGATGGTCTCGTTATTTGTTAGATCCCGCAGGATCAACGCAATTCTTGCGCGGCCACGATTGATGATGCCTCCACCTGTACCTTTCAGTAACCCCTGAAAGCTGCCCGAGATGCTGAAATTTCCCTCTGCGGTGTCACATACGCGGAATTTAACCCCGACCGTCGCCTCGCTGATGTTGGTCTGTAAGAACTGTCCCTTCGCACGGCTGCGCGGGAACTGCTCTTCGACCGATGTGTCCGAGCCCGACGTCTGCGTGAAGTTCAGCGGACATTCAGCACCGCTGCAGACGAAAGATTCGTAGGGTTGAAGATCGAGTGTGGCGCCTTTTGCAGCGGACGCTGTCAACACAACTGTGCAAAGGATGATGTTTGCCAATCTGTGAAACAGGTTCGAATACACCTGGCCCGTAGTGAATCCTTCCCATCTATGATTCCTGAGGCATATCCATGCCCTGATACAGTCAGTGGAGGACGATCCTGGAGAATATTCAATGAGCCTTGTCGTCACCTGCGAACGCACTGTGAGAATTGTAGGGAGCATCCATCACCTCCTGCGGCGAAGTCCATTGCTGTGTTTTCCTGTAAGAAAGTTAAGCAGAATGTGGAATTTAATCGAGTGAATATTCACATACAGACTGTGATTTCTTTAACAGTGTTCTGCAGTCGAGTCAGAGGACGTCGGGTGCAAAAACTCGAACGTGGCGTATGGTAGTGTTATTTAAAAATATTACGGCTAACTCATGGAAGAGAGCTGAGTTCTCAAGGAGTAACTCGAAGGACAGCGGCTTCGGTTCACCGGCGAACAACGGAAGCGACTGGCCGTGAAAGCCAAAGTGCCGGGGCGACGGGGACTTAGGGTTTAGGAAATCGGTTACTGGAGCCACCTGGCAAGGTCGGTTCTACTAACAATCCGATTCGTTGCTGCGAACGGCTTGGTGGTATGCTCAATTTCTACTACTGTGAAGCGACCGGCGGCGCAGCCGTTTTTCAATGTCCACCACGGAATAGATAGTGAGGCCGACGCCCAGTATCCAAATCCATTCGATAAAACCAATCGGGGCGGTTCCGAAGAGCAGGTTCATCGTTGGGGCGTAAGTCATGAGTAACTGCAACCCAGCCATCACCGTCACGCCCAGGATCAGCCATCGGTTGGAGAATACACCCAGCTGGAACATGCTGTAGCGCAGTGAGCGGCAGTTGAGCAGATAGAACAGCTCGCCGAAAACAAACATGTTCACCGCCACGGTTCTTGCGATTTCGAGGCTCTGCCCCTGAATCAACACCCATTCGAAAAGGCCAAAGGCACCGGTTACCAGCATTAAACTCACCAGCCCGATACGTATGGCCAGATTACGTGTGATCACAGGTGTTTCCGGACGGCGGGGCGGGCGCGTCATGATGCCCGGTTCCTTACCCTCGAAGGCGAGCATCAGACCTAGCAATACGGCTGTCGTCATGTTTATCCACAGAATTTGCACCGGGGTGATGGGCAGTGCAACGCCGAGAAAAACTGCAAGCAGGATCACCAATCCTTCTCCCACATTGGTGGGCAGCGTCCAGGTGATGAATTTAACCAGGTTGTCGAACACCGCGCGCCCTTCCTCGACAGCCGCCTCGATGGTCGAGAAGTTATCGTCGGTCAGCACCATGTCGGCCGCCTCCTTGGCCACCTCGGTTCCCCCCATGCCCATGGCGACACCAATATCGGCCTGCTTAAGGGCAGGTGCATCGTTGACGCCATCACCGGTCATCGCCACGACTTGCCCGTGGGCCTGCAACGCCTCGACCAGACGCAGTTTCTGCTCGGGGGAAACACGTGCGAACACCGCGGCCTTGCCAACGACTTCCACCAGTTCCTGATCGGATAGCTCGGCCAGACTGTGGCCGCTGATAGCAAAATTATCCAGCTTGTCCGGCGTGGCGCCTTTCAGACCGATCTGATGCGCGATCGCTGTGGCGGTCACCACATGATCGCCGGTGATCATCTTTACCTGGACACCAGCTTGCTGGCAGGCGCGTACGGCCGTGATCGCTTCCTGTCTGGGAGGATCCATCATCGCCTGCAGGCCGAGGAAGGTCAGGCCCTCTTTCACATCGGCGTGACTGACAGATAAGGTTGGCGCATTGGGAATCTTTCTGGCAAAGGCCAGCACGCGAAGACCGCGCACAGCCATCTCCTGCACTTGTTGATAAACAAGTTTCTGATCGAGCGGAATGCTTTCTTCGCTGTCATTCAATGTGTCACGGCAGCGCGAGACTATGCTCTCCACGGAGCCCTTCAGGTAGATTACGCCGTGTGTTTCGGACGCCGTCCGGTGCAGTGTCGCCATGTATTGATGCTGGGATTCAAACGGCAGTGTGTCGACGCGTGGATAATTCAGCTCTGCTGTGTCCGATGAGAGTCCGGATTTCAGTGCTGCAGAAAGCAACGCAGCCTCGGTGGGGTCTCCCTCGATTCCCCATTTTCCCTCGCTGTGGATCAGACGGGAATCATTGCACAGCAGGCCTGCGCGAAGACATTCGGTCAGTACGCCATGCTGTATGGGGGCGATGACTGAATTCTCGAGTGAAATGTCCCCCTCCGGCACGTAGCCGACACCAGAATACTCATAGCATCTGCCGCCGGCGCAGACCTCTTGCACGGTCATCTGGTTCTGCGTCAGGGTACCGGTCTTGTCGGAACAGATGACAGTGGTGCTGCCCAGTGTTTCCACCGCCGGCATGCGGCGGATGATGGCGTTGCGCCTGGCCATCTTGCCAACGCCAATCGCCAGCATGATGGTCATGGCGGCGGGCAGCCCTTCCGGTATCGCGCCTACAGCCAGGGCCACCGCGGCCATGAAGGTCTCCAGCAGCGAATCGCCGTGCAGCCAGCCGGCCAGCACGGTCAATCCGGCCAGGACCAGGATGATCCATAACAGGGTGCCGCTGAACTGGGTGATCTTGCGCGTGAGCGGCGTGGCCAGTATCTGGGCGCTGGCGATGAGGGTATTGATCTTACCGATCTCGGTCGAATCGCCGGTAGCAACCACCAGCCCCGCACCTGTACCGTAGGTCACCAGAGTGGATGAATAGGCCATATTGAGACGATCGGCCAGCACGGTTTCCCGGGCCAAGGGATCGGGCCGCTTCTGTACCGGTACGGATTCCCCCGTCAGCGTGGACTCGTCGACCTGCAACTCGCGTGAACGCAACAAACGCAGGTCGGCAGGCACCTTATCCCCGGATTGCAACAGCACCAAGTCGCCGGGTACCACCTCGGCAGAGGGAATCTTAATTGTCTTGCCCGCCCTCACTACTGTGGCCGAACCCTCCATGGATTGTGCCAGGGCCTCGATGGCCTTCAGCGCCCTGGATTCCTGGATAAAACCAACAATGGCGTTGACCAGCACCACTCCAAAGATGACGCCGCTGTCGACCCATTCCTGCAGGAGAAAGGTAACCAGTGCCGCTGCGAGCAGGATATAGACCAGCGGCTGATGAAATTGCAGAAAGAAGAGCTCCAGCGGACCTTTGCCCTTTTTTGTGGTAAGACGGTTTGGACCGAAGTGGACATGACGATGCTCCAGCTCAAAGATATCGAGCCCTTTCGTTGCGCTGGTCTCCAAAAGTGTCTCAACTTCATCCGGTGGCAGGTGATGCCAGAGTCTGGACAGCAGTGTTTCCATTTTCAGTCTCCTGTCGCCAGAATAGTAGCATCAGCCTGGTAAATTGCATTCATTAGCGTGTCCCTGGCGAATCGATATTCAAGCCGCTACCGGAAGCTGATAGAGTTCTTGGCCGTGAGTCTGCCAACGGAACTTATCCAACTTGATAGGCATTTTGCCAGTACATCCCGTAGCTTCAGCAGGTGTATCATCGCTGAGTGAGTTATGGCTGCGATGATGGTTGTAATAGACTTGGAAATCTATGAGCTTTCGCTCCAAGCCGACCGCATTCCAGGATAGAGTGTGATCCAGAAAACCTCGGCGAATGCTTGCGATGAGTCGCTCGACAAACTGGCGTGTTATAAGGGCGACACGAGGCATCACGTCTGGGAAGATGAATCCGTGGTGGCTGCGGGTAGACAAGCATCGTGGTCTCCGAAAACGAGTTCTTGAGAGTTTCCGGTTAAAGAATACAATAAGGATGCTGGAATCAGAAAGTTAGAGTCAGCACGGTAAAAAAAGGTTGGCTGGACCAGGATACCTCCTCCAGATCAAAGTTCTACCTAACCATTATAGTTGGAAGGAATGCCTGCAACAGGAAATTCATACATGACCTTTTCACTTCGGACATTGTTATGAGGGGTAAATAAGACCGCCTTTAGCGACTTTGTTGCTCCAGTAGCTGCTTCATCTGGGTCAGCTGCCTGTGCAGAGATTCCAGAGTGACATCCTCTTCCGTCTTTTCCAGTTCCCGGATGCGCTCATGCTCTTCGTTCATCACGTTGACCACAATACCAATCACCATGTTGAGAAATGCAAAGGCAGTAAAGAAAATAAAGCTCAGATAATAGGCCCAGCTCCAGCCATGTACTGCCAAGGTCTCGTACATCACGTCGGTCCAGTCCTCGAAGGTCATGACCCGGAACAGAGTCAGCATGGAGATAGTGATATCTCCCCAGAGCACAGGATTGATTGCTGCAAAGAAGGTCGAGCCAATAGCGGCGTAGATATAGAAGATGATAAACATCAGCAGCAAAACATAACCCAGCTGCGGCAGCGCTTTAATCAGCGAGTTCATGAGCATGCGCAGCTCGGGGATGATCGAGACCATACGCAATACACGGAAGATGCGGATCAGTCGACCAATCACTGCCATCTCGCTGTCCTGAATCGGAATCAGGCTAACCGTGACGATCAGGGTGTCGAAGATATTCCATCCGCTCTTGAAGAAGTCTCGCTTGCGCTCCTCGCCCAGGAATCGAATCGTGATCTCAGTCAGGAAGAATAAGGTAATGCCCCCGTCAAGCCAGTGCGACAACTGGATAAAGGTGGGTGGCATATCATAGGTCTTGGCGCCTATGACCAGGGCCGAGAAGATAATGACGGAGACAACAAAAAGTTCAAAGGCCTTGTTGCTGCGAACACGGTAGAAGGTTGCCTGTAGAGAATCGGTATTCATGGGTTCACCTGAGCTTTATGCGGCGGAACTATAGCAAAGCGTTGCTCTGAATCAACCCATTCCTATGAGGGAAAACTGGCAGTGAAACACGCTAGATAGTGTCTGCGGCGTCCACTAGTAACTCCAGCTCGGATTTTTCAATCTACTG
>JBDNAP010000243.1:0-4667 GCA_039768325.1 Thiogranum sp. | reverse complement strand
GGAAGATACTGGTGTATACACCCTGGACTTCGTTTTCGTTAAACGTCGAATTCTCCATGCGGTAATAGTCGAACTGGTTAAACCACATGGCGACATTGCCCAAGGGATTGTCCATCAACTTGGACATTTGTGCCAGGGTAGGCTCACAACCGGCGCGCAGCACTTCACCGAGATCCGCGTGGATGTCCTTGGAGAACGCCAGGCATTGCTCCGACTGCGCCGCCTCCTTGGCAGGCTGGCTGTCAGCCTGCGCCAGGTAGAGGGGGTCCCCGAGGTCGGGAAGGCCCGATGAATAGGAGGAAGGCTGCGTCCCGTCCGCATGGGTTGTGGACACTGGCGTGATCATGATGGTCAGAAGCAAAGTAACTGATAAAACATGCATAATCCCTTCTCCCTGTTGCCTATGAATGATGGGATTCTGAATCTTCTGTGATAAGTTTTGCAGTTAGTATACTGATTGATACATCAATGTATAGACGTAGGCGTATAGTTATTGGCGCCGGTCTATTACTCCGCTTGTTTCCGGCATGAGGTTTTCATGAAGAAGGAAAAGGTGCGTCGAGGTGTTTCCAAGGGTGAATGGCTCGGAGCGGGCCTCCAGACCCTGAGCAAGGCAGGTGTCGCTGCACTCACCGTAGAGGGACTCGCCAAATCGCTGGGCATTGCCAAGGCCGGCTTCTACTGGCACTTCAAAAACCGTGATGATCTGTTGCGTCAGCTACTGGATCACTGGACTCATGAGGTTACTGAGGTGGTAAGCGCGAATGCGGATGTACTCGCGCTCAAGCCGAAGAACAGGCTTATACGGATCGCCGAGATGATTCTCAACTATGACCTGACGCGTTATGAGATACCTATCCGTCAGTGGGCCTTGCAAGATGCAAGTGCGGCCCGAGCAGTAAAGAAGGTTAATCGACTTCGACTGGACTTTGTCGGCACGGCGTTCTCTGAGCTGGGTTTTAAGGGTGAGGATCTTGAGATGCGTACGATGCTGTTCGTTTGCTATCACAGCTGGGAATCGCCGATGTTCAGGGAAATCTCACGCAAGCGGCGGCGCGATCAGATTGCCCAGCGAATCGAATTACTGACGAGAAAATAATTGGTTTTTGACAATCTGCTCCGCTAGACGGGGTATCACAGGGTGTATAAGCAAACCGGAGCGCCGTGCACCCCAATGTGCAGCACTTCATAAACGTATTGCGAAAAATGTGCAATCAATGAAGTCACTCTCATTAAGATATTACGAATTTGGCTTATGACTATTATCGATAGTAGCGTAGGATAGTCTTGACTATTATACGATGCTATAGATAATAATCTGCCATGAAACCAAAAACGAGAATATACGACACACTGCTGGCGGAGCACCTGACAAAGCAACGACAGATGGCATTTATCAGCGGTCCGAGACAAGTAGGCAAAACCACCACCTGTCGCGTTCATGGTGATACGTATATCGATTGGGACAATATCGATGATCGGGAATCCATACTTGCCGGGCCTGCCAGGATGATCGACCACTACAGACTCGACCGCTTGTCCAGAACTCCCCCGGTAGTCATCTTCGATGAACTACACAAATTCCCCCGGTGGAAGCAATTCCTTAAAGGATTCTTCGATACTTATGCGGATCGACTCCGCATCATAGTCACGGGAAGCAGTCGCATGGACGTTTATCGTCGTGGTGGTGACAGTCTGATGGGGCGGTATTTCCTGTACAGGATGCACCCCTTTTCTGTCGCTGAAACCTTGACTCAGGAGATACCCGATGAAAAACGGATTATTCGCCAACCCAAAAAGATCAGTCCTGCGAATTTTAATGCCCTCTGGAATCATGGTGGTTATCCGGAACCCTTCCTGAAGCGTGACATGTGCTTCAGTCGTCGCTGGCAATCGCGGCGTCTCGAACAACTGGTCCGGGAAGATATCCGTGATCTAACTCAAATACAGCAACTCGATCAGCTTGAACTGTTGGTCAAACTGTTGGCCGAACGCTCGGCCCACCAACTCATCTATGGCAATCTGGCAAATGACGTACGCGTCTCCATAGACACTACCCGCCGGTGGATTGATATTCTTGTCAGCCTTCATCTTGGCTTTCTGATCAGACCGTGGTTCAAAAATGTCTCACGATCACTGCGCAAGGAACCTAAATGGTTTCTGCGCGATTGGGCCTCGATTAAAGACCAGGGAGACAAAGCGGAAACGTTTGTCGCCTGTCACCTGCTCAAGGCCGTCGAAGGCTGGAATGATATGGGCTTGGGAAAGTTTGAACTTGGCTACCTGCGAGACAAGGAGAAACGCGAAGTTGATTTCCTGGTCGCTCGTGATGGGAAGCCGTGGTTTCTGGTAGAAGTAAAACAGCACGATGAATCAATAAGCCCTTCACTGAAGTATTTTCAACAACAACTCGCCGCACCGTTTGCATTCCAGGTCGTTCTTGATGCGAACTATGTGGATGCCGATTGTTTTGCCAGAGCGGGCCCCCCAATTGTCGTGCCCGCAAAAACATTTCTATCTCAGTTTCTCTAGGTCTTGATTAAATTCTGCATGGGCAAGGTTGGCCTGATTGCAGGGGATAGCGTGGCATCGGGCGGGCAATTCGAACCCCCAAAATATTACATTCAAAATCAGACCATTAAAAAGCCCCGTACTTTTCAGAAACACGAGGCTTATTAATTTACTTACAGTTCAAAGAATTACAAGGCCATATGGCGTCCCCAAGGGGAGGCCACCCTATCCCCCCAGTTACGAGTGGCTTCGGGAATGATTACAATTGCATGATATCTCAATGAGTTTCCGGGCAAGATCCCGATTCCAGCCCTATTTTCACACCAACTCAAACTGGATATATCGGCTAACAGCTGATCCCGCCGCCTCACCGGGGCCGGATGGCGAGTTTCACTGCGCCTTGTTACCGGGTTCACCACGACCGCGCACCAGCGGCGTGATGTTCAGCACACTGACCGGTTCACAGGACGTAGACTGGGCGGTCTATCGCTACGACCCCGTATACGCGGAGGCGCCCATTATGGGTGCGCCCCAGGTACCGGCCTGCAAGGAGACCATCAACTCCTTTGTCAGCTTTGCTTATGCCGGCCCGCTGGATCTGAAAGACGCGCGTTCAGGTGAGCCGCTGTTTGTACCGCTCAGCGCAGCCGGCCGCTTGCCCGCGGAAATCCGAGACAACTTACCGGACGGGTATGGGGTTCGGGTGAAAAGACCGTCGCGTTATGTACCCACTATCAACGCACCCAGACAGGGTTACGCCTCGGGCTTTGGTCAGAACGCCTGGTTACTGGCACAGGATTCGGTTGTTGAGTGCATTGATAACTTTGAAAAATGCCTGGCCGACCAGACCGGCGAACTATCAATGCACTATAACTACAACGACATCTTCTTTGTGCAGGAAGACACCCCGTTCAAGCTGTATCTGATGTGGTGGGTCGATAATACAGGCCAGCGCGGTGATAAACGCTTGGCTAACGATGACGATGATCGGTACCGCGGAAAATCCAGAAGCTAGCAGCTGACGGACGTCTCCCTGACCACCGCCGTGATTGACCAGTTTATTGTGGGCGATTTCATCAACATTGGCATCACCGGGCCCTTCTCCGGCAACGGCCGTTACATCCACGGCCGCTGCAAGGACCCACGCAAAACCGATAAAGTGGACATCATCATCGAAACCAATAACTGAGGCAGGAGGACGGCGGCGCGCAAACCAGCGCCGCCGTTCAAATCCGTTGCTGCCCCATCGCCTCAGTGATTCGACCAGTAGGGTGGCGAGAAGCGCCAGACATCGTTGTCCACGTTGAGGTAGTTGAAAGGATCGGTGAAATCAAAGGTCTCGCGGTCGCCACCAAAGGTGAAGATGGACGGCCGCAGTGCTCCCTTGCCCCCCTTTACCGCCAGGGCATCGAAGTCGTATTTGATCTCCGCTGGTGTGGTGGCATTCCAGGGCGAATCACTCACCTGCTTCCAGTTGGCGCCGTCCTTGCTGACCCAGACATCCATCGGGTTGGACGGCTTGAACGGATCCGTCGGGTCAATGCTCAGCCCGAAACCGCCGAACAGGATGAAGTGGTTGAGCAGCACAACCACCTGGTGTCCCGGACGGGGCGCCCAAGCCGCCGATTCAGTCACCAGTTCCCAGTTGGCACCATCCCGCGACCGCCAGACATCGTTATAGTACGGCGGACAGCGGGGCGATTCCGGAAGACAGATGAATCCGTCCTCACCGCCCAGCAGGTACAGGTAGCCGTTCTTGACGGCAGCGATGGCTCCCGCCCGGGGTGCCCAGGGTGCGTTGTCGGTCATCTGCACCCAGTCACGCCCGTTGCGTGACTTCCAGACATCGTTGAAATAAACGCGCGTCGGCGGGCCGCCGATGACGGCCGGGTCATCGTTGAACGATCCACCCATGACATAGATCTCACCCTTGTAGACCACACTGCTGAGCCCGGCACGCCCCGCCCAGGGTGCAGCGTCTGTCATCCGTTCCCAGTCAACACCATCCCGGCTGCGCCAGACATCGTTGAAGAAATCCGAGTTCGAAACAAAGGGCGGGCAGTCAGGCACAAACGGCGGGCACACATTGGGTTCCAGCTTGAAGTTCTGTCCACCCAGGACATACATGTATCGGCCTTTGGTCACGGCCTGGAAAT
>JBDNAP010000242.1:0-3824 GCA_039768325.1 Thiogranum sp. | reverse complement strand
GTTATGAAGATGTTTTATAACCAGCATAACCACCTGGACCGCCGATCAGATCCGGCATAACTCCTCATTATCGCTATGGAGGCGTGTTTCCACCGGATTGTCCGCTACGGTATTGCTCCAGCAGGCTGCGGGTTTTTTCGAAGACAGCTGAAGGCAGGTAATCGCTATCGACAAGCTCTGCCGCGGCACGATCACGTATTGCCAACAGGTCAGCTTCACCCATCCCCTCACCGGGCTCGACAAATATCATGCCGCGTTGCCTGAGTTCGTCCAGGGCTCTCTCATTATCTATCCGTGTTGCGGTCACCAGTTTTTCGCCGACCTCTTCCCCGCTCTCACGCAGTATGGCCTGCAGATCAGCGGGCAGACGATCAAAGAAACGCCGCGAGACGATGAGTCCGCCCATGCCATTAGTCAGCGAAATACTGCTGACGTATTTTGTCTTGGTGAACCACTGCAGGGCTATGGCGCCCAGCGGCGGGGCGTAGGCGGTGTCAATCAGGCCCGTTGACAGGCTGGTGTAGACGTCCACGATAGAGAGGGGGATCGGTGAAATGCCGCTGGCTTTGAAAAATGCCTTGCCGATGGGATCACCTTGCCACAACCAGACACGTCGCGATTTCATTTCCTCAAGGGAGCGAATCGGCTGATTGGAAAACATGTGTACGAAACCGACTTCCATCCAACCGACCAATTCGTATCCATTGTCCCGGAAACCTTGTTTAAACTCGGGCATGAAATGAGCGCGTACATGGTCTATTTCTTCAACATTGCGGAACAGGAAGGGCAGTTCCATGACGCGTGCCGGTGAATACATGCGGCCAATACCATAGCCGGTGAATGCGCCGCCCTGCAGCTGCTTGAAGCGCATTTTTTTGAGCACTTCCGGTTCGTCACCCTGTACGCCACCGGGATAGAATTTGAAGGCAAGACGGCCGTTGCTCCTGGTCTTGACGTTTTCACCCCATTCCTCGAGCAGGTTCATCCAGGCCGTGCCGGGCGGGGCAAGCGTCGCGAACTTGATCAGATAGTCCGGTTTGGCAACGGCGCTCAAAGGCGCCATCATAAGCAGCGCAAAGATGATCGCCCAGTGCGGAATCCCTCGGATCATTTCGATGTCCCCGTCAAAACCAGTCAGCTTCCCTGTCCAGCAGGTATTTTGCCCGCACTCGTGCAACCTGGTTGGCCAGCGCCATTTCCGGGAAGCTGCCGACCGGGTCATCCACCACCCGGGTCAGCAGACGATGGAACTGTTGCTGGTCAAGACGCTGACGTTCCAGGTATTCCGCCTGCAGGACGTCGACCATCAGCAGCCTGCTGTCGGTAAGCGCATTGGCGCTGGCAAAGTTCTGCTCGGATTTGGCAAAATCGCCCCCCAGCATGGGAGCACGGCTGCCATAATAAACGCCATAATAGACGTAGGCTCCACCGTAATAATAATCAGCCTGCAGTTCCAGAACGCGATGCATGAGGCGTTCTGTGGCGGGCAGTTGAGCAATTGCGGTGGGATCCGTGCGCCGCAAATCGATCTGTTTGGCCCAGTTGGAAGCGGTCCAGAACAAGGCGGGGACGGCGCGTTTGCGCAGTTTCCCGAGCGCCGCATCAATTTCCTCGACACTGGCGTTATCGAGGTCGATATCGAGGCCGAACGACTGCAGGGCACGCTTGCCATACTCGGTTCCACGGCCGTACAGGGCATCGGCGCGCTGCTGGTCGCTCAATTCAACGAAGCCGAATGCGTAGCCATAAAATCCCTGGGCGGCATAAGCGAGCAACTCGTGATTATTCGGGTCTTCCTGTATCAGCCCCTCGATCAGTTTGAGGTTAGCCGGCATCGAAGCTTCCGCCAGAGCCAGGTCGGTCTCCTGGTTCATGGCTTCGACATTGCTATCCATGATGGTGGTGGAGGTGCGCGCCACCATCTGTCCGGTGCTGCAGGCGCCCAGCCAGGGCAACAGCACGGCCAGGATCAGGGTGTTATGGATTTTGCTCGTCATTCCCGCTCCCTCGAGGTCAAGTTAACAGTTTCTCCAGTATTCTGCTATAAATCCCGGACAACTCGTCCAGCGCCGTCACTGCCACACATTCGTTGACCTGGTGAATGGTCGCGTTTATCGGTCCCAGCTCAAGCACCTGCGCGCCGGTAGGTGCAATAAAGCGTCCGTCCGAGGTGCCGCCGCTGGTCGATAAGGTCGTTTCGATATCAACCATTTCACGGATGGCCTCGCGCGCCGCATCAACCAGCTCGCCCGCGGGTGTCAGAAACGGTTCCCCGGACAGGCGCCATTCCAGCGTGTAATCCAGTTGATACTTATCCAGTATGGCATGGATACGCTCGCGGATCTTCTGTTCGGTGAGTTCGGTTGAATAGCGCAGGTTGAACATGACACTGAAATCACCGGGAATGATATTTTCAGCACCGGTCCCGGCCTGCAGATTGGAGATCTGAAAACTGGTGGGCGGAAAATGCGCGTTACCCTGATCCCATTCGATAGCGATGAGTTCGGCGAGCGCAGGCGCCGCCAGATGAACCGGATTGGTGGACAGATGCGGGTAGGCGACATGTCCCTGTCTGCCGTGAACAAGCAGGTTACCGTTCAGGGAGCCACGTCGGCCGTTTTTTATGACGTCACCGGCGCGCCGGCTGCTGGAAGGTTCGCCGACCAGGCACAGGTCGATATGCTCGCCCTTCCTGACAAGATGATCAACGACTTTCACCGTGCCGTCGACAGCAGGACCTTCTTCGTCGCTGGTAATCAGGAACCCGATCGAGCCCCGGTGGTCCGGGTGTGCTGCAACAAAGTCTTCGCAGGCGGTGATCATGGCGGCCAGCGAACCTTTCATGTCAGCCGCTCCACGCCCGTATAACATGCCATCGCGGACGTCTGGCGTAAACGGATCGGAATGCCATTGTTCCAACGGACCGGTCGGCACGACATCGGTGTGACCGGCAAACACCAGTAGCGGCCTGCGCTCGCCACGCCGTGCCCAGAGGTTACTGACATCACCGAAAGCCAGATCCTCACTGCGAAAGCCGATTGCTTCCAGGCGTGCGCGCATCAGTTCCTGGCAGCCGGCATCGTCCGGGGTCACCGATGCGCGGCTGACAAGATCTTTCGCTAAGTCAAGAGTTTCGGACATGTCAACCAGTTTACTTGGATTACAGGCACAGGGCTAAAAAAGTTGCTCATAGTCTTCAGCTTTGAAGCCCACCACGCGCCTTACACCCAGGTCGAGCACAGGGCGTTTGATGATGGCGGGATTGTCCTGCATGAGCTGCAGGGCATTCTCCCTGTTCATACTTTCACGCGACGCTTCCGGCAGTTTTCGCCATAACATGCCGCGGCGGTTGAGCAGCGTTTCCCAGCCAATTTCCTTTTCCCAGGCTTCAAGCTTCTTGCTGTCGACGCCATCCTTGCGGTAGTCGTGGAACCGGTACTCGATGCCATGCTCATCCAGCCAGTGCATGGCCTTTTTCATGGTGTCGCAGTTTTTGATACCGTAGATTGTGATCATCGTAATAGTCCGCTTATCAACCGGAAAAACGCTAACCGGTATTTGTCAAGACCGATTCACCTTGTGCCCTGGGGTACGGCGTCCTCGCCAAGCGGGCACATCACCGGCCCACACAGATATATTTTATGGCCTCGTTAGCAGTCGTCACGAAGGCCACGTTTGTGACCTTCGCATCCTTACTACCCTTTGCGGTAGCATCGGATTTTCATATATCCCTTAAAAGCTCGTTTATTCCCACCTTGCCGCGGGTTTTTTCATCGACTTTCTTGACGATGACGGCGCAATACAGGCTGTATTTGCCGTCTTTG
>JBDNAP010000241.1:0-2527 GCA_039768325.1 Thiogranum sp. | reverse complement strand
TTGACCTCGAGCATTCGCACCTGATGCGCAATAGCAGGATTGGTGTGGAAAAGGAATGCCTGCGCGTTAATAAAGAGGGGCGTATTACACAAACGCCGCACCCGAAGGACCTGGGAGCAGCGCTCACCCATCCCTATATCACCACCGATTACTCCGAGGCGCTGATAGAATTCATCACGCCCCCGTACCACCATATTCGCCAGACGCTCGATTTTCTTCGTGATACCCAGCAGTACGTGTACCAACATCTGACCGACGAGTACCTGTGGGCAACCAGTATGCCCTGCGTTGTCGCCGGGGAAACCAGTATTCCCGTGGCTGAATACGGCAGTTCCAATCCGGGCATGATGAAACACGTCTACAGGCAGGGGCTTGGTTATCGTTACGGGCGGGTCATGCAGGCCATTGCCGGTGTCCACTTTAACTACTCATTTCCATCAGACTTCTGGCCGGTTTATGCGGAACTGGAGAGCAACCTTTTACCCTTGCAGGATTTTATCTCCGAATCCTACATGGCGCTGATCCGCAACCTGCAGCGATTCGGCTGGTTGATCCCCTATCTGTTTGGCGCCTCTCCGGCCATCTGTAAATCTTTTCTCGGTGGTGCAGCCACCACACTGAAGGTGTTCAATGAAAGTACCTATTATGAACCCTATGCCACGTCGCTGCGTATGGGCGATATCGGCTATCAGAACAACAAGGAGAATGAATACGGCGTCAAGGCGAACTACGATAGCCTGGAAGACTATATAGACAGCCTGAGCTCCGCGATAGTAACGCCTTGCCCGGAATACGAGAAAATCGGTGTCCTGGTAGACGGCGAGTATCGGCAACTCAACGCCAATATCCTGCAGATTGAAAACGAATACTACAGTACCATTCGCCCCAAACAGATTCTCAAGGGCAATGAGAAACCGACACTGGCGCTGAAACGGCGCGGTGTTTCCTATGTGGAACTGCGCTCCCTCGATGTCAATGCCTTTGACCCCCTGGGTATCAACGAACGGCAACTGCACTTTCTGGAATGCTTTCTGTTGTTCTGCCTGTTACATGAAAGTCCCGCTATCGGTGAATACGAACGTAAATCGATCGATGAGAATGAACTGCGTGCCGCCCATCGTGGACGTGATCCCAAGCTGAAACTGATACGCGGTAGTGACACCATCGCACTGACGGACTGGGCGGATGAGCTTCTGCAGGAGATGAGTGCGGTCTGCGAATTGCTCGATCGCAGCACGCACGGTGAACCTTATTGTGCGGCTTTGCAGGCGCAGCAGCAGAAGATCCGGGATCCTGAGTTGACGCCCTCGGCGCGTATGTTGAATGAAATGCGCGATCGGGGTGAGGGTTTCTATCACTTTGCCGAACGGCTATCCAGAACTCACCAGCATTTTTTCAAAAACCTGCCGATGCGCGAATCCAGGGAGCGCTACTATGCCGAGCTGGCTGTCAAATCACTCGAAGATCAGCGCGCCTGGGAAGCCGCCGATGAGATCTCCTTTGCTCAGTATCTTGAACGGTATTTTGCCCAGTCATGAACAGCATTCAACAACAAATTCTGGTGCTCGCCTCAACGTCCCCTTTCCGCAGGGCGCTGTTGCAGCGCCTCGGCCTGGTTTTCGAAACCCTGTCTCCGGAGGTCGATGAAACAGCTCTGCCGGGCGAGTCCGCCGGGGCAATGGTCAAACGACTGTCCGAAGCCAAGGCGCGCGCCGGTGCAACGCAATATCCCGACGCACTGATTATCGGTTCTGATCAGGTGGCGGTCTGCGAAGACGATGTTCTCGGTAAACCGGGTAAGCACGAAAATGCCCGCCGGCAGCTTGCCCGTCTGGCCGGACACCGTGTCAGTTTTCTAACCGGACTGTGCCTGTATGACGCTGCTACCGGCCGCTCAAAGCTGGACCTGGTTCCCTACCATGTCACTTTCCGCCGCCTGACAGATCAGCAGATAGAGCGTTATCTCAGGGCCGAGCAGCCGTACAACTGTGCGGGAAGTTTCAAATCGGAAGGGCTGGGTATCAGCCTTTTTGAATCAATGGAGGGCGAAGACCCTAACGCCCTGATCGGTTTGCCACTGATTCGGTTGGTGAGCTGGTTGAACGAAGCCGGTATTGCCGTTCCCTGATAGATTCAATGTACCATCAGGCTGCCGCCGCCGAGCACCTCTCCGATGCCACGTCCCAGCGCGGTACCCAGGTGTTTGCTGAACTTCTCCAGCCAGTCTTCACTGGGTGTGTAGTCGACAATGGTCTCGGCGCCAATCACTTCACGCGCCACGTAACTCGAACTGCCCAGTTCGTCGACCAGGCCAAGATCGATGCCCTGTTCGCCCGTCCAGACGTAGCCGCTGAATAACAGCGGGTCATCTGTCAGTTTGTCACCGCGGCCCTGTCTCACGACGCTGATAAACTGCTGATGGATGTCGTCTAGCAGCTTTTTAACCTGCGTGACATCTTCCTGTTTGACCGGCTGGAACGGGTCGAGGAAGCCTTTGTGTTCACCCGCCGTCAGCAGCCGCCGCTCG
>JBDNAP010000240.1:0-2528 GCA_039768325.1 Thiogranum sp. | reverse complement strand
GTATATCGCGTTCTACAAAAGCCGGTAAGCTGGTAAACTAGGATTGGCCCGGCAACGTTGCTCGCCTCTAATCCCCTTCCGCAAGCATTTCCACGTACGCCCCGTACCCCTCTTTCTCCATCTCCTCCCTGGGTATGAACCGTAGCGACGCCGAATTGATGCAATACCTCAACCCGGTCGGCTGCGGCCCGTCTTCGAACACATGACCCAGGTGCGAATCGCCGTAGCGGCTGCGTAGTTCGGTGCGCGGCAGGAACAGTTTGAAATCCCGTTTCTCCACGACCATCTCCGCATCCAGCGGCCGGGTGAAGCTCGGCCAGCCGGTGCCGGACTCGAATTTGTCCTTTGACGAGAACAGTGGCTCGCCACTGACGATGTCCACATAAATGCCTTCGCGGTGCTCGTCCCAGTACTCATTCTTGAACGGCCGCTCGGTACCTTCCCTCTGGGTAACCTCGTACTGCAGCGGCGTCAGGCGGCTCCTGAGTTCTTCGTCAGAGGGCTTGCTGTACTCAGATGTCGATTCGGGTGTATCTTGGCGGGTGTTCATGTGCAGTTCCTCTCCCCAGATTTTTTTACGATACTGATCGCGCCCCGAGCGGTAGCGATAGTACTTGTAGCGTAGCGGGTTCTTGCTGTGATAGTCCTGATGATAGTCCTCCGCCGGGTAGAAGGTCTCCGCCGGCCGGATGGGTGTAATGACCGGCTTGTCGTAGCGCCCGGACGCCGCCAGCGCCGCCTTGGACTTCTCCGCCGCGCGCTTCTGCACCTCGTCATGATAGAAGATCGCTGTCGTGTAATGCTTGCCGCGATCGGCGAACTGGCCGCCGGCGTCGGTGGGCTTGACCATGCGCCAGAAGGCGGCCAGCAAATCCTCATAGCTGATGCGGGTCGGATCGTAGAACACCTGCACGCTCTCCAGGTGCTCAGTACCGCCGCTGGCTACCTGATTGTAGCTCGGGTTTTCAGATTTGCCGCCAGTGTAACCGGAGACGGTCCTGACCACCCCGGGTACCTCGTCGAAACTGGCCTCAATACACCAGAAGCAGCCGCCGGCAAAGGTGGCGACCGCCAGCGGTCGATCGTCGAACTCAGCATGTACAGGTGAATCACTGCTGGCGATGCCGATGATGAACGGGGTCAGAACTGCGGCCGCCAGGCCCAGTCCGATCAGAAATATTCGCATAACATGACTCCACCGACACCGCTCCGGGGCGCTGTTTGTAAAGGCTCCGGAATGGCGCCATTTAACCGACTCTGACCACGGGAAGGCAGGAGAGTTGCGTGTGGCAGGCTTTTACCCGCAACCACGGCCAATACCTCACGTCCTGCAGGGGCAGTGGTTTGGCGGCGACAGGTTTTCAGCGCTCCACCACTGCAATCGGCCTTCCAGGCACAAAAATCCCATATAAGTGCCGGCCTGGCCGGTGTTTTCAGCGCCGGCGGAACAGGCGAGTGCGGGGGCCACTACCCGGCAATGACCTGAAACAGGAGCAGACCCAGACTCGCGATAATACCGCCTGCCGGTACCCAGTGCGGAATCACCCGCAGACCCTCGGGGTGGGGGTCACGCCACTTGATACACAGCAAGGACAGATTCATCAGGCTGAAGACAAGCAGCACCAGGAAGCTCGTCGACCGGGCCAGTGTGACCAGCGGCAGCCACAGCGCCAGCACCAGGACGGCGCCGGCCGTGGCGAGGGTTGCAGCGACCGGCGTCTGTGTTTTACGCCAGACGCGGCCAAACAGGGCGGGCAGCCAGCCCTGGCGGCTCATGCCGTAAAGAATGCGTGAGCCCATGATGATCTGGATGAGCGCGCCGTTCACCACGGCAAAGATGCTGATGAGACTCAGCACAACGGGTTTGCTGCCGGTGGCCTGTTGGTAGACCGTAGCCAGTGGCGCGTCGCTGGCGGCAAGCTGCTGCGGCGCTACTGTGAGAACGGCGGTCAAACTGACCGCCGCATAAAGCAGTGTCGTAACACCGAGTGCGATCAGGATAGCCAGCGGCACGTTGCGCACCGGGTTTCTGACCTCTTCGGCCACATTGACCATGTCTTCAAAACCGACGAAGGCGTAAAACGCCAGGAAAGCACCGAACAGGATGCCTTGCCAGATCACCGGGTCGAGGGGCGGAATCAGCTCCGGCAGCCTTGCGGGGATAGTGAACAGGCTGTCGCCCGCGACCGCGAGCACCAGGCCCAGACCCAGCAGTTCGACCAATGTCACCACTGCTGCGATGCTCACCGATTCCACGATGCCCCAGATGGCGGTCATAGCCAGCACAACGACCAACAGCGCAATGGCCACTGCGTCGGGCACATCGATCAGGATATCCAGGTAACCGACAAAACCGCGCGCGATGGTGGCCGCCGATACCGCACCCATCAATACAATCATCAGACCCACCAGCACCGACAAGGCCGGCAGCCGCAGTCCTTTCTGCACGTAAACCGCCTCGCCCGCACTGAGCGGATAACGCGCCACCAGTTCCGCATAACTCAGTGCGGTAAACGCAGCTACCAGTG
>JBDNAP010000239.1:0-23257 GCA_039768325.1 Thiogranum sp. | reverse complement strand
TGCGATGGCAATCCTCGCACAGAGTGTTGGTCTGAATATGCGTGGCGTTCTTGCCGGTGGCGCTGCTGCCATTGTGGCAGCTGGCGCAGTTGCCGGTGATGTTGGTGTGGTCGAAGACTGCGCTGTTCCAGTTGGTGGTGTTATGACAATCCTCACAGGTGTTGCTATTGCCAATGTGTGTGGGATGCTTACCGGTTGCCGTCGTGCCGTTGTGGCAGGAGAAGCAGGTGCCGATGACGTCGGCGTGCGCCACGCGGGTGACCGGGACCCAGCCGGTGCTGCGGTGGCAATCTTCGCACAAGGTATTGGTCTGGATATGGGTGGCGTTCTTGCCGGTGGCGGTGCTTCCGTTGTGACAGCTGACGCAATTACCACTTACATTGGTGTGGTCGAACACGGCGCCGTTCCAGCTGTTGGTAGTATGGCAGTCGCCGCAGCTGTTGTTACTCTGGATATGATTGGCCGACTTGCCGATGGCGGTCGTACCGTTGTGACAGGAGAAGCAGGCGCCGGTAACACCAGAGTGATCAAACCGGGCACCACCAAAGCTGTTGGTGGTATGGCAGTCATCGCACTTACTGCTGCTGGTCACGTGGTCAGGCGATTTACCAACGGCGGTTTGTCCGTTATGACAGAAACTGCAGGCGCCGGTAACATCACCGTGTTCAAACCTGGTTATCTGTTTCCAGTTCGAAGTTATATGGCAATCTTCGCAGGTGTTGCTGGTGGGCATATGGTTGGGAGGTTTGCGCTCACCACCCAATCTTGATGTTCCCGAGTGGCAAGACGCACAGCGCGTCGGTGTACCCTTGAAAACACCTCTTGTATGGCAGGATTCGCAGTCGATACCGTCATGTGCCCCGGTGAGCGGGAAACCGGTAGAGAAATGATCGAACGACTCGGCGTAAACAAATGGTGACAATGTGGCCAAAAGAACCAGGATTATCAGTATGCTTGTCTTTTCAAGGATTGCTGGCATCTCTATTGTCCTGATTAGCGTAGGTTGACGTCAGTAAAACTTTCTGTGTTATGGCATCGTTCGCACTGACGTCCAAAGCGTCCGCGGTGTGTATCGTCGTGTTCATGGCAGGCATGGCAATTCGACGACTGATTCATTTTCGTTTTAACCGGTTTGTAGTGGCACTTTTCACAGCCCAGATCCTTGTGGGCACCGTCCAGCTCGAAATCTGTTTGCTGGTCATGCTCAAACAGCCATATTCCCCAGTCGTTCGGGTTATGACATTGCTGGCAATCAGGCCCCAGTGCGGCTTTGTGCTCATCATCGTCCTTATGGCAGGCATTGCATTCTGACTCGGTATCCTGAAAAGCAGCCGAGATATGGCATTCCTCGCAAGGGGCGGAAGCATGCATTCCAAGAAGGGGGAAATGGGTCAGGTCATGATCAAATATAACGCGCTCTGACCAGCTGCTTTCCTGATGGCAGCGCTGGCATTGCTTGCCTTCCTGCCCCTGGTGTACGTCGTCACTCAGGTGGCAGCTGTGGCATTCTGTGCCTAGATTTTCCTTGTCCAATTCACCGCGATGACAGGCTGCGCAGTTCAGCCTGGAATGCTTGCCTTTGAGTGGGAATTTGGTGTTCTTTTCGTGGTCGAACTGTGCCTCCTTCCAGCCCTTTTCTGTGTGGCAGGAGTCACATTTCTTTCCGTAACGCCCACCGTGCTGGTCATCGTTTTTATGGCAGCTGTAGCAGTCCTTTTCGGGTTTTACCTCGTCTACAGCTTCTTTGTGACAGGCCTCACAGACAGCCTTTTTGTGTTTGCCTTTCAACGGGAAGTCGGTATCACGATCATGCTCGAATTTGGGTTCAATCCAATTGCGCGGGCTGTGACAGTCTTCGCATTGGTTGCCATTGCGCCCATTGTGGACATCGTTCAGGGAGTGGCAGGCATTGCAGTTCTTAGGTGTCTCCTCATATCGCGTGTTCAGGTGGCAGCTGTTACAGGCAACTTCTTTGTGTTCTCCCAGTAAAGGAAACTCCGTTATGTCATGATCAAAATCGAATTTGTTCCAGTCTTCCGGGTTATGGCATTCCACACATTGTTCACCGAGATTGCCCTTGTGCGGGTCTTGTTCGCCATGACAGTCGAAGCAACCGGAGGGCGCTTCAGAGAACTTCTTATCCGTTTCATGGCACGCTGTGCAGGATACGTCTTCATGGCTGCCCTCAAGGTGAAAATCCGTATTATCGTGATCGAAGGTGGCGCGATTCAGAATGGCGATATTCGCGTCCCTGCCAATATGGTCGGTATGGCATATCTTGCAGGGTGTCTCTGCTATTTCCGTGCTCAGACCATGAAAACCCTCACCTGCCAGGAGATCAGCGTCGACCTCCTCGTGGCAGTCACGGCAGAGTCGGGATTGTGTGCTTTTCTTGAAGCGTACATGACAACGGGAACATTCGGTCTCGTACTTCGCGTGCCCCTGGATAAGCTTGCCTGGCATCAGCAAGGTTTCGATATCAGCAGCGTGTGCTGTGTTCATGAAAAAGATGCTCATGGCAGCAAGCAAGCGTAAGGTGACATTCATCCGCTGAATCATGGTTTGTTCTCGACAGCTCAATACATGTGAACGGCGATAACATGGACTATGCCCGATACGACTAACATCAGAAAAAGCGGGTAGTGCAGTACATGCCAGATTGCAAAAAACCGCTCGTAGAATCGAAATTCGGCGACTTTCCTGATACTGGCCAGGTGTGCGCCAATGTGATGATTCAATTGAGTTCTATATCTGCGTTTCACGGTGTAGTCCTTACTCAGCGAGTATTTTTTTGCATCCGATGCTAATCTGAACAACAGGTACAGGAACCAGGTGCGTATACCGAGAGACACGAGTGTCCACAGGCTGCCGAGCAGGCTGGTTGAATTCCTGGCTACGCTCGTTTCAAAGCGCTGAATACGTTTCAGTATCCAGGGGGTGGTCTTCAGCTTTTCGACCAGAGTTTCACCGATCAGGCTTGAGTGTTGCCGTAGTTCCTGCAGGGATGCCTTACGACCGTATAGGCCGTTATGGATCCTGGTATAGAAATAACGGCCGATCAGGCCACTGGTTGCGACCACAATCATGCAGAACAGGGCAACATTGCTGTTCAAGGAACCCAGCTGGAATCCAGTGTGAAACAGGATGCAGACCGGGCCCAGTACACCGAACAGCATATGCATCCGAAACCAGTATTTAGTGGCCCCCATTCTGCGCATGACCCGGAGGTGTTTACGCAGGGGGTATAAACTCAGCAGCAGCATCAGGCTTCCCCCGATGATTCCCAGGGCGTAACCTGTGCCTGATTCAGCCGTCAATGGCCATTCAGGGCGCTGCTGCCAGCCCGCGTAAATCAGGAACGTGACCAGCGCATAGGCAACCAGTACCAGGAAACCCGTGAATCGGGGTCGATATAATGAGATAAGATTGGTCAGGACGTGCCTGTCACGCGGCGGGATTTCCGTCTCAGTGACCTGTTGCGCGAAATCAGCACTTAGTTGTGTCGAGATTGCCATATCATTAATCCGGTGACGACTCTGCTTTCTGTAATCTATAACTTTTGATGGCCAGTCCGCCGAGCACTGGGTCACAATAATTGGGAGTAAAACGCCAATAATCGGAGCGGATATATCAACAGGAACTTTCAGAATTACCCTGCCACTGGTAATTTCCGGTATCGGTAAAAACAGGGATAAACTTAACGAAGAGAGAGGGGATAGCAGAAAAATAATTCAGAGGTTCAGAGGAGTGTCGGGCTATAGCGACAGTGGGGAAATTGACGACAACTTTAGCTGGGCTATTCCGGCAGAAATCCGGCATGGCGCAGTCACTTACCGGCGACAAATTGGCCCCTTCTCCAGGACGCTGTGTACATCATCACTGGCTCAAAACAGCTTGCGATAGCCCGAGGCAGCCGCAAGATAGTTTCTTCAATTACTCAATGTATGGAATCTGTCACAGTCTATACATCAATCCTCAGATATAAATTCAGGAATTCGCCTCACCAGGCCGATTAAGGCTGGTATACAAGGTCATACACACAGACGATATTTACCTCGCTATGTCCATTGAAGCCAAGATGTTGTTTTATTTTGTTCCTTTTGTGCTACTCATCGTATGGAACTTAAGCAATAAAAAGCGTGTATATGCAAGGAACACCGCCGCTCTGGAAGAGAACAAATCATCCGGGTTAACAGAACCGGCATCGCTCCATCCAATTATCGATCCAATCAAGTGCCTCGGCTGTGCATCCTGTGTCAGCGCCTGTCCCGAAGGAGAAATATTGGGCGTTATCGATGGCAGGGCGCAGTTGATTCACGCTGCACACTGTATCGGGCACGGCGCCTGCAAGGATGCCTGTCCAAGGGAAGCCATTACGCTGGTCTTTGGTACCGAGAACCGTGGCGTTGATATTCCCGAAGTCAAACCGAATTTCGAAACCAATATGCCGGGTATATTCATCGCGGGTGAGCTTGGTGGAATGGGGCTTATCCGTAATGCAGTGGAACAGGGCCGGCGGGCTCTTGAGAATATTAGCCGGATGAATGGCGTCGGGAAAACCACCGGTGATTGCCTGGATCTGGTGATCGTCGGAGCGGGTCCGGCAGGTTTTGCCGCATCGCTCGGCGCGATAGAAAACAAATTGAAGTATGTGACTGTGGAACAGGAAACGCTGGGTGGAACGGTCTCCCATTTTCCGCGCGGCAAATTGGTCATGACAGCGCCCGTTGAATTGCCGATGGTCGGAAAGGTCAAATTTACCGAGACCACCAAAGAAGAATTACTCGGGTTCTGGCAGAAAGTGGAAAAAAAGACCAAGCCGGCCATTCGGTATCAGGAACGTGTGGAACAGGTAAGCGCAGAGGGCGGCTGCTACCGTGTCAAGACCAATAAAAACAGTTACTTGACTCGATCTGTGTTGCTTGCCATTGGTCGTCGTGGAACGCCGCGAAAGCTGGGGGTCCCCGGTGAGGAGCGGTCAAAGGTGGTCTATCGCCTGATTGATGCCGAGCAATACCGGGGAAAGCACGTGCTGGTGGTAGGTGGCGGTGACAGTGCCCTGGAAGCCGCTACCAGTATTGCGGAACAACCGGGCACAGAGGTTTCTTTATCGTACCGGTCCGAAGCATTTTCCCGCGCCAAACAGAAAAACCGGAATAAGGTCGAGCAGGCGGAGGCCGAGGGGCGGCTGACTGTTCTGTTCAAGTCGAATGTAAAGGAGATTGGTGAGCATAGCGTTAAGCTTGATCACGACGGTGAACTGGTTGAGATTCCGAACGATGGGGTGATCGTTTCGGCCGGGGGGCTCCTGCCAACACCCTTTCTAAAGGAGACCGGTATTGAGGTGGAAACTAAATATGGCACGGCGTAGTTATTATTCGGATGCAGCGATGCGCGTTTTGACGGCCGCCTTTTTATGCTTGTTGTGTGCTTGCCCGGTCTTGAGTTATGCCGACAGTATTGAGGAAGTGCGCTACGCCATACGAAACAAGGATTTCAAGCACGCAGCTTCCCTGCTGGAGGCGCTTGCCTCCAATGGCGACAAAGACGCACAGTACCAACTGGCGGCGTTGTATCGCGCCGGTCAGGGTGTTGGCCAGGACCATAGTAAGGCTGCTCACTGGTATCAAAAAGCAGCAGATCAGGGACACGTCAAAGCCCAGTACAACCTGGGTGTTTTGTATGAGCAGGGATGGGGTGTCGACAAGGATACTGGCCAGGCGCGGAGCTGGTATGAAAAAGCGGGCCAGCAGGGACACTCGCTGGCTCAAGCCAAGTTGACGGGTAAACAGGACGGAAAAAAAGGAAAGATGCCCGCTGACAATGCGAGCGAAGAACTTTCAATAGGGGACAGGCTGCACCGGGCAGCCATAAAAGGGGACTCCGAACTGGCCAGTGCACTGCTGAACAAGGGGGGGGCAGTCGATGAGCGCGACGGCTACGGTGCCACGGCGCTTATCAAGGCTTCTGAGCAAGGACATACGGATCTGGTACGATTGCTCTTACAGAATAAAGCCAATAGTAATCTTAAGGATAACTATGGCGATACCGCCCTGCTAATGGCAGCTAACTGCGGGCACTCGGACATTTTGGAACTACTGTTGAACGCGAATGCGGGCGTGAATCATGCGGATGCAAACGGTAATACACCACTGATGATAGCGGCACGCTCGGGAGATTTGAGTGCCACAAGGATACTGCTATCCAATCGTGCAAAGGTGAATCTGAAAAACAGTAAAGGATGGACAGCGCTGAATTTCGCCAACAGTGGAGGGCATACAAAGATTGAGCATTTGCTTGTCGATCGCGGTGCTGTTGCAAGTTCGGTTTCCCGGCCTGACAAAGTTGATCTTGAGGCACGCCTCAAGCAACGGGCCGCGAGCCAGAATCAGGCGATGCCAGTTCTGGTAGAAGCAGCCTGGCGGGAGCAGAAAGACGCTGTAAAGGCCTTGTTGCAGCAGAAAGTCGATATCAATGTCCGTGATAGCGAACGTCATACGGCGTTGAGTCGCGCAGCTTGGCGTGGTTATGAAGAAATCGTACAGGATTTGATTGCCGCGGGTGCCAGGTTGAACACGGCTGACCATGGGGGGAAGACGCCTCTTATGCTTGCAGCTTCATCGGGACATGAACGCGTGGTATACCAATTGTTGCTTGCAGGGGCGGATGCCGGTGTACGCAGTGAAACAGGCATGACCGCACTGGATGCCGCGATTAAACAGGGTCATTCCAGTGTCGTAAATCTGCTGCTTAAAAGTGGCGCAGATATGGGCAAGAGCGAAGCTGAAAACCGAAATACGTTAATATGGGCTGCTCGTAACAATGATATCGATACAGTCAAAAGCCTGCTTCGCGGTGATACCTGTATTGATTGTGTTGACAATCATGGCCGTTCGGCGCTGTGGTATGCAGCCGATCAGGGTAATGCCGGCCTGGTAAGGACATTGCTTATGTCAAAGGCCGCTGTAAATCAGGCAGACAAGGATGGATTTACCGCCATGCATCGTGCAGCTGTTCACGGCCATGTCGCGGTAGTTACTATATTACTTAAATCTGGAACAGATAGTGCTGCGGTGACTGCCAGTGGTAATACCGCTTTGATGCTCGCAGCTATCGCCGGCAAGCCTAAAGTTGCGAGTCAATTATTACAGTCGGGTGTAAAAATAGACGCAAAAAACCGTGAAGGCAATACCGCCTTGATGCTTGCGGCACAGTGGGGGCGCAAGGATATCGTTGAACAATTGCTGGCCAGCCGGGCCGACCCCGGTTTACGAAACCGCAAGAGGGAGCAAGCCGCAACATTGGCCACAGCGGCAGGTCACGAGGCCATCGCAACGCTCCTGGCAGAGCAGGATGATTCGGGGTTCTGGCTGTTAAAAGGGTTCTAAGGGATCTCTGATTATATCGCGATATTTTCGCAGGCAGGTATTCCAGTGTCGGTAAGCTGCGTCATGCGTGCCCTCCATTGGTTTATTAAATAAAACAGATCTTCCTGTGTCGAGTATGCGGGAACGTATCCATCGTATATATTATTACCCGCAGGTGAGCAAGGCTCCCGACGACAGAAGGGAGCCCTGGGATTTAGCGTGTCTCGTCAGCTAATGTCCGTTACCATATGTACGCTTAAGCAACCATATCCCGGGGCGGTATAAATGAAAATCAGCATTATCAGCGGTAGCCACCGTAAAGCATCGCAAAGCGAAAAAGTTGCGCGTTTTATCCAGCGGGCTCTCGAAGACCGGAACATTTGCAAGGAAACCTGGTTATTCAGGCTGGCGGAAAATCCATTGCCTTTGTGGGACGAAAGTATCTGGGAAGGCAGACCGGATTGGAAACAGAAGCTGGATCCCATCTCCAGTGAACTGGCCTCCAGCGACGGATTTGTGGTGATTTCCCCGGAATGGCATGGCCAGGTACCTTCGGGCTTGAAGAATTTTTTCCTGATGTGGGGCAAGGGTGAACTAGCCCATAAACCGGCGCTGATTGTAACCGTTTCTTCTGGCGACGGTGGTGCTTATCCGGTTGCGGAACTTCGTATGAGCAGTTACAAAAACAACCGTATCTGTTACATCCCGGAGCAGATTATTGTGCGAAATGTCGAAACGGTTTTGAATGACGATCCGCAGCAGAATAACCCGCAGGCTGATGCTTATTTCAGGGAGCGGATCGACTATGCCCTGGATATCCTCAAAGAGTATGCCCAGGCGCTGGTGCAGGTTCGCGCCAGTGGCGCGACCGGGCTGGGCAAATTCAAGAATGGGATGTAGAACCTCCGCATATGCGGAGGTCTGACTCTATTGTTCTGCGGCAGTGGCGAAAACTACCTGATTGCGGCCGTTTCTCTTGGCGCTGTACAAGGCCTGGTCGGCACGTGCAAATAGGGATATCGGGTTGTCGTTCTTTTGTAAAACGCTCACCCCCATGCTGACCCGTATATTCAGGTCAACGCCTGAGCAGCAACAGGGAAAGGCTTCAATGTGACGGCGTATGCGTTCAGCGAGAAGACCTGCGCCCTCTATTTCGGTATCGCGCATCAATACAACGAATTCTTCACCACCATAGCGGAAAAGGAGGTCGCCATCGCGTTTACATTTAGCCATTATGTCGGCGACAGCCTTTAGTGCGAAGTCGCCAACGATATGTCCGTACTTGTCATTGATGGCCTTGAAATGATCGATATCGAGAATAATCAGGGCACAGCTTGAGCCCTGTCGATGTGCATGGCTGAGTTCGCGCTGCGTCATTTCATCCAGCGCAGCTCGATTACAGATACCTGTCAGCGGGTCTTTTTGTGCCAGCTGTAGCGCGTCCTGGTAAAGCAGGGCATTGCGTAGCGGGTACAACAGGCTACACAGGAGCCGCTCAAGGGTTTCAGTGTCGGCATCGCTAAATTTCTGGCTGCGGCTGAAAGTCAGCTGGCCCAAGGGTTCTTCACCAAGTTTCAGTCTATACGAATAGCTGTGCCGCGCCTGATGACCCAGTTTTAGATCGAGGTCAAGCTTGTCATTGCGGTAACGAACGCCTTGATGAACGATAAGGGTGCCAACTTCCATGCTGAACATTTCAAGCAGACGGTTCGGATCCAGACTGGTCTGCAAGCTCTGTGTGATTTCCACAGCCTTGCTCGCTGTCAGTTCACGTAATACAGAGTGGTCACCCGATGGTTTGCGGGCATTTAAACTATCTGCGAAATAGTGCAGTGGTCGATTCATGGCGGTTTCCGTGTCGTTTACTGGCATGTAAAAAAGATTGCGAATTTTGTGCCACTCATAGCAGGTTTTTTAAAGTGACTATAAAACAATAAGATACAGACCTTCTTGTGCCAGGGCGTCAAGAATATGTCAGAATAATGGCGATCAGTTTGCCGCCTGATTGCCACCGGCAGGCGGCGGTTTTCCATCGTCCGGAACCCGTCGAACTTAGGCCTATGCCCCGGTTCTCCCGCCATGCCCACTACGATTTCCTGAGTCCGACGGGTTTCTGGGCTTGCACTGTCACTACGATCTGGACACCATAGGACGTTCTGTCATCGGAGATTGCTGCTAAGACAGGGGAACAATGTTGCGAATTCTGACCATTCTGTTGTTAGTGCTTCAGCCTGCATTCGGCACAGAGTCGGCTGAGCAGGGTGACAGCCTGGAGGAAGGCATGGTGAACCCGGGGTACCATGATCAGCCGGCCTGGTTCAGGCAGTCCTTCCTGGATATACGCGAAGATATTAAAGAAGCCGGCGAACAAGGCAAACGGCTTGTGCTGTATTTCTACCAGGATGGCTGCCCCTATTGTAAAAAACTGCTGGAGATCAACTTCAGTCAAAAAGCTATCGTCGATAAGACCCGCGCCAACCTGGATGTGATCGCCGTCAATATGTGGGGAGATAGGGAAGTCATCGACCTCGAGGGTGAGTCTACTACCGAGAAACAGTTTGCGATGGCTCTTAAGGTCATGTTTACCCCGACCCTGTTGTTTCTTGATGAACAGGGTAAGGTTATCATTCGCCTGAACGGTTATTACCCGCCACATAAGTTTGCTACCGTGGTGGATTATGTCGGCGAGCATAAGGAAAAGGAGGTCGGCTTTCGCGATTACTGGGAGCGAATTTCACCACCTGCCTCGACAGGAACACTGCACACTGATTCGGCCTATTTGCAACCACCGTACCGATTAGCGGAACGCGTTGGCGGAAAACCTCTGCTGGTATTGTTTGAACAAAAAGATTGCCTGGCCTGCGATGAGTTGCACCTGGACATCCTCAAGCGCAGGGCAATTGCCGAACTGTTAAAGCGATTTGATGTGGTGTTGTTGGATATGTGGTCAAAGACGCCGCTGCAGACACCCGAAGGGATGGATAGCACGGTGGCTGAATGGTCGAAGCAACTGAACATCCAGTATACCCCGAGCATGGTGTTGTTTGATGAGTCGGGCCAGGAGGTATTCCGCAGGGAGGCCTACCTCAAGGCATTTCATACCCGGGGATCCATGGAATATGTACTTTCCGGTGCGTACAAGACGCAACCGAGTTTTCAACGTTATCTCCAGGGGCGTGTCGCCGAACTGGAGGCGCAGGGGGTTCACGTTGACCTGATGGAGTAGGGGTGAAACCTGTCAGCTTGAAACAAGGATAGGCGACCCTGCTGTAGGGGGTAGCGCTGTTACAGGCAGAACTGTTTTCCGGTGACGCCTTTGCTGTCCGGTCCTATTAAATAAAGGTGTGGAGCAACGACTTCTTCGGGTCTGGCTATCCGTTCCGGGTTCTCACCGGGATAGGCGAGGCTCCTGAATGCAGTAGCTACCGGCCCTGGATCGAGGCTGTTTACCCGGATGGAGGTATTGGTCTCCATTTCGTCTGCCAGCACTTGCATGAAATTTTCAGTGGCGGCCTTGCTGATAGCGTAGGCCCCCCAGTAGGCCTTGCCCCGTCTTCCCGCGCTGTCTGAACTGAACAGGATCGATGCATCTTTGCTCTGCGCAAGAAGGTTGAGACAGGCGCTGGTCATCAGGAAGGGAGCGTTGAGGTTTACCTGCAGAATTTTGTACCAGAGTTCTGAATCGAAGTGTGCGATCGGAATCAGTGCGCCCAGCATAGCGGCGTTGTGGAGCAGCCCATCCAGCCGCCCGAACTCTTTTTCTATCGTGGCCGCCAGATCAAGGTAGTCCTTCTCTGAAGCACCTTCGAGGTTCATGGGATAGATCGCCGGCTGTACGCCGGCCGCTGACTCTATGGCGTCGTAAACCTGTTCCAGGTTGCGGACAATCTTATCAAGCAGAATGACAGTTGCACCGTATTGGGCATAACTTTTGGCAACCGCAGCGCCGATACCATTGCCAGCGCCCGTCACCAGGATGATGCGTTCCTTGAGAAGGTCTTTGCGGGGTTGCCAGTCGTCAGGTATCTGCATTGGAGAAGTTTAGCACGGCCGCACTTCATATCTAACCACAAAAGGCATTGATGCCCGTCGTAGGAGCACCATCCTTCGGCTCACTTCCGCAGGCCTCATTACTGGTTGCCCAGGATAGCCTGTGCACATCCGATCCCGCTGCGAACTGCACCTTCCAATGTAGCCGGCAAGCCATTGGCCGTGTAGTCACCGGCAAGCCAAAGGCCGGATACCGGCGTTTTGTTGCCTGGCCGGACCTGATCAACGCCGACCCGGCTGCTGAAAGTCGCCCGTTTCTCATGGATCAACAGACTCTGCCCGTGGACCGGCCAATCCGGAAAGCTGGTCGCCAGCTCGGCTGCGACTGTTTTTGTAAGCTCGTCAGTCTTCATCTGACTGTGACTGCCTTTTGCACTTATGACAACGGCCATCATACCGGGTTGGCCGCAGACCCTGCGGTCGAATACCCACTGAGTCAGTGTATCCACGAGGCCAACCACCGGCTGGGGCAGGCGTGTCTGCGGTGGGTACTGCAGGTACAGAGTGATAACGGGTTCATTATCGAGTTCAGACAGTTGGCTACAAAGCGCCTGCAGGGATTGGTGGTGGGACATCAGGCGACGGCTTATGGAGTGTGGTGCAGCCAGGACAACATGGCTCGCATCTATCCGGCGCTCGTTGATTTTAACCGCCTGAATACAGGCATCGCCAATCTCCAGACTGGTAACACGTTGTCCGAGTTCAAGCCTGACACCGCGCTGCTCGAGATAATCGGCACAGGGGGCTGGCAGTACTTCGCCGAGTGCCAGTCTGGGAATGAGTAAGTCAGAGTATCTGCGGAGACCCAGCAAGGATTCCCTAAGTACGTTCACAAAAATGCGTGCTGACGCTTCACCGAGCGGTGTGTTGAGGGCAGCGATACACAGGGGGCCCCATACTTTCTTGATAAGGGCGGGGGTCTGTGCTTCGCTGTGCATCAGTGCCTCTACACTGATGTCCTGGTGTTCGGCAATGCTCAGCTCCGGCAGCCTTCGTCCGAAGCGTAGCGCCTGGATCCGATCGGTCGTGGATAAGCCACGCGCGGTCAATATGGCGCTCAGCAGGTGAAAAGGGGCAGGAAGGCGTGGAATCTTGAAGTGCAGATTTGTTCTGTTTCCCTTAATCAGTCTGAGTGTCAGGGGTTGTCGCAGAAATGTTTTGTCACAGTCGACTCCTATCTTTTCCATCAGGCTCAGCACCGAACGGTATGCCCCGATGAAAAGGTGCTGTCCGTTATCATAAATCATATCACCGGTGCAGATACTGCGTGCCCGGCCACCTAACTGCTGTGCCGACTCCAGCACCTTGACGGGTATTTCATGGGCGCAAAGTTCAACGGCGGCTGCCAGGCCGGCCCATCCACCACCGACGATAATAACGGGACGCCGTTCAGGCATGCGCTGAGTTTTTCAGGTGTTTACGGTGCAAGCGGTGCTCTTTACGTGCTGTTCTCCACGCAATCCATAATTTACGAAGCGGTGTAAGGCTTAAGCGTTGTTGCATGACACGGAACTCATCCGCTTCCATTTCATCCAGCAGGGTGCGGTATATCTCGGCCATAATGAGTCCGCTGCGTTGCGCGTAACGGTCAGCGGGTGGCAGATCTGACATGGCGCTCCGGTAATAGCGGCGTGCACGTTGTGCCTGAAATTCAAGCATCTCTCGCAGCCTGTCGGTAACCCCGGCGCTCAACAGGTCGCTGGGTTTTATGTGATGCTCCAGCAGTTCATCCAGCGGCAGGTAGATACGATCGCGTTCGGCATCTTCGCGTACGTCCCGTATAATATTGGTGAGCTGGAGCGCGGTGCCCAGTTGTTCGGCATATTTCAGTGTATCGCGATGCCGGTAGCCGAAGATCTCAGCAGACAACAAACCCACTACCCCTGCCACACGATGGCAGTAGAGGGCCAGTTCGCTGAAGGTTTCATAGCGGTTCTGTTGCAGGTCCATTCTCATTCCGTCGATGATTTCATGAAAACACTCGACTGGCAGGTTATAGGTCTGAACGGGTTGTTGTAATGCCAGGCTCACGGGGTGCCGTGGCTGTCCTGCAAAGCACTCTTCGATCTCTTTCTGCCACCAGTCCAGTTTTCTGTGTGCAACATCGGTATCACTGCATTCGTCAACGACATCATCGACCTCACGGCAAAAGG
The DNA here is from genome assembly GCA_039768325.1 of Thiogranum sp. Taxonomy (GTDB): domain Bacteria; phylum Pseudomonadota; class Gammaproteobacteria; order DSM-19610; family DSM-19610; genus Thiogranum. The sequence goes on along the minus strand of JBDNAP010000239.1, from coordinate 9,687 downwards.
CGTACAGCGCAGTGATGGCACACCGCTGCTCCACCGGCAGGAACAGGAAGCTGTAATAGAAGCTGGAGCCACTTCTGGCTGCTTTCTGCCGGCAGTATTGGTCGGGGGACATGGTGCCTGGAGCGCTATGGATAGTTCATGATTCTCTGGGGGATAGAGAGTATATAAATCTGAAACCCGGTTTGAAAGCACCGCAGATAATCAGCATCCGGTCCGAGGCATTGAGCCTTGGCCTGTCGAACGGATCATCCTGTTTACGGAGTTTTTCCAGTATCCGAGAGCCACCGAGGATAACCGCTCGCAGTTCCAGGCCGAATCGTCCCCCGGTCTGCCTGCCGAGCGGGATGCCGGAACGTAGCAGTTCCGCAGCGCGCTGGATCTGGAAGTGGATCAACTCTTTGACGCGAGGGCTGTTACGCCGCTGGCTAATGTCTTCTTCGCTTACAGCAAAGCGCCGCATTTCATCCAGCGGGATGTAGATACGATGCTTTTCCCGATAATCGCGATCGATATCCTGCACAAAGTTGATCAGCTGCAGCGCGCTGCAGACAGCGTCCGACATTTGCAGCTTGTCTTCCGATACCTGTCCCATCAGGTACAGCACCAGTCGTCCGACAGGGTTGGCCGAGCGTCTGCAGTAATCCTTGAGTTCTCCGAAGTCTGTGTAGCGCTTCTTCCTGACGTCCTGGCGAAATGCGCTGAGTAAATCCCGGAACAGGTCGACAGGTAGATGATAGCGCTCGATGGTATCGGTCAGCGCCTGGAACAGCGGAGCGGTGTTTGTTCGGCCGGTTTCGACAGCATCCAGAGCCATTTCCATCTCATTCAGTCGATGAAGACGCAGCTCCGGGGAAACGTCACCTTCGTCGGCAATATCATCCGCCGTCCGTGCAAATGCATAAATTGCCGATACCGGGTCGCGCAGGCGGTCTGGCAGGAGGCGGGAGGCGACCGGAAAGTTTTCATAGTGGGATCGTGCCAGCTCACGACACCATCGATAGCCCTGCCGGGCAGCGCTGGAAGGCTCAATGGACATCAGAGGACGTGTCGGAATCTCCCTGCACAGAGCGTGGCAGACGCTCTATCTGAGCCGGTTCGGGCAGCTCTTTTTTCTCCTGGATACCCATATCCTTGAACTTGCGGGCCCCCGGGAGTACGCGACTGTCGAAGGAGCCGACTGCTTTGTTATAGCTTTCCACGCTGCGGTCGAGGCTGATGCCCAATTTACCTAAATGGTCGGCGAAGGTGCTCAAACGTTCATACAGGTCCTCTCCGACGATGCGAATCTGTTCGGCATTTTCGGCCAATGATTCCTGGCGCCAGCCGTAAGCCACAGCGCGCAGCAGGGCCACCAGACTGGAGGGTGTCGCGAGTACGATCCTGTCGGCCATGGCGTCTTCGAGCAGTCGGGGATCGACCTCCAGTGCCGCGCTCAGGAACTGGTCACCGGGAATAAACAGTACGACAAAATCCGGTGACCTGGGGAACTGCTTCCAGTACCGCTTGCCGGACAGTTCGCGTACGCGGTCCCTGACGTTGCGGGCATGGCGTCTAATTTCCTGCACACGCTCAGTGTCTTCGCTGGCCTCGACCGCGCCCAGGTAGCCATCCATCGGGGCCTTGGCGTCGACAATTATCTCCCGGCCACCGGGCATGCGTACCACCATATCCGGGCGTTGTTTGCCCTCGTCACTATCGACGCTTTGCTGCTGATCAAAGTCGCAATGCTTGATCATGCCTGCAAGTTCCGCCAGTCGTTTCAGTGTCAACTCTCCCCACTGGCCCCGAATTTCAGGGCGACTCAGTGCCTTTACAAGATTCCTTGTTTCGCCCTGTAACTGCTGCTGTGTATTTGCCATGAGTTCGAGGTGCCGGCTAAGGGAGCCAAAGGCTTCCTGGCGTTCTTTTTCTATGGTTCGGATGTGCTGGTCGGCTTTTTCCAATGATTCACGAATCGGCTTCACCAGATTTTCAACCGCTTTTTCGCGTTGTTCGAGGTCACCGCTGGCCTGGGTATGCAGGACTTTGAAACTGGTCTCGGCAAGTTTGAGAAATTCGCTGCTGTTGGATTTGAGCACATCGCCGGCCAGGGATTTAAAGGTGGCTTCAAACTGGGTTCGGACTTCTTCCAGTGTGCGCACCTTTTCTTCGCAGGCGGCACGCTCATACCCTAGCAGGGTATTCAGACGTACATTGGCCTCGCGCAAGCGTGTGATATCACGCTGTCCGCGGCTGTGTCCGATCAGCCAGCCAACCAGGCCAGCCAGAGAGAACCCCATCAGTCCGGTCAGCGATTCGGCGGTACCGATATTTTCTACAAGGGCCAGTGAGCCGGTAATCAGTGAATTCAGCCATTGCGATATCTCCATATCGGGGATCATACAGAAAAACAGCGGGTTACGCTCGAACCAAGGTGAGCGCAGGGCAGCTGAGGCGGCTATCAGCATGCAGCGGCGGGGCAGCCGCCAGGCGTTGGTAAATGAGGCCTTATGCTATCTTAACCATTCCAGGATATCGGACGGTTGCTGGATCAGGGCAGTGGCTCCCCAGTTTTCAGGTTCATCTTCTGCCATTAAATAGCCGAACATGGCGACCAGGGTAAACATGCCCGCCTTGTGCCCGGCTGTGATATCGCGCTCCGCGTCGCCGATATAGAGGCAGGCGTCGGGTTTGCTGCCCACGATTTTGCAGGCGTACAACAGCGGTGCGGGGTGGGGCTTGCGTTCGTCTACTGTGTCGCCAGAGACAATAGTGCTTGCGCGTCGGGTAAGATCGAGAGCATCCATCAGCGGTTCCGTGAGCCAGGCCGGTTTGTTGGTAACCACACCCCAGTTCATGCCCCGTTGTTCGATTGTGTCGAGAACTTCGCTCATACCGGGAAATAAGGTGGTTCGGTCGGCGATGTGTGACTGGTAGTAGTCGAGCAACTGATTTTTTAAAGGGGCAAACTCAGGGTGATCTGGACAGAGTTTGAAACCCAGTTCAATCAAGGCCTGGCCGCCGTGTGAAACTACCGGACGGATCTGTTCAAACGGCAAAGCCGGTTGTTTGTTCAGCCGCAGTACCGCGTTTAAGGCATTGGCCAGATCAGCTGCGGTATCGAGCAAGGTACCGTCGAGGTCGAACAGTACCGTCTGGATTTTTCGATTCATTGAATTGATATGAACTTACTGATGTTTCTTTAACTATTGAGTCGGTGTTTACCAAGCTGTACCTCAGTAACCCGACCGGGTTTACCGGGAACGCGGGCCGCAGTGACAGGGATGCCGGGCGTACAGGGCTGAATTCACAAGGTGAATCGCCGCCCGGTGAGAGAAGGTCCACTGGCAGAGAGGGTGCCCTCGGACATAGCGTGTCCCGGCTGGTCCTGTCGGGTAACTTACGTACCCATTCGGCTGGAATTTTGTTGCCACTTACTCGGGCTTTTCGAACCAGGCCAGGTAGTTCACATCGACGTCAGTTCCGAGTCTATATTGCTGTGTCAGCGGGTTGAAGCTCATACCGGTCAGTTCCTTTAACGCAAGCCCGGCCGAGCGTGCCCAGCGCTCCAGTTCCGACGGCCGGATGAATTTACGGAAATCATGGGTGCCTTTCGGCAGCATGCGCAGCACGTATTCAGCCCCGATAATGGCGAACAGGTAGGATTTAGGGTTTCTGTTGATAGTCGAAAAGAACAGCTTCCCACCGGGTTTGACAAGTTTTGCACAGGCTTCGATGACGGATGCGGGGTCGGGAACATGCTCCAGCATTTCCAGGCAGGTGCAGACATCGAAGGTCTGTGGATTCTGTTCGGCCATCTGTTCTGCGGTGGTGTGTTGGTAGTCGACCTGAACTCCCGTTTCGTGCTGGTGCAGGCGTGCCACGGTGAGTGGTGCTTCTCCCATGTCTATACCGGTCACCTGCGCTCCCAACTGGGCCAGGCCTTCGGACAACAGGCCGCCACCGCAACCGACATCAATGACTTTCTGATCCTTCACTTGAGCACGTTCATTGATGTAGTCAACACGCAGGGGGTTGATGTCGTGCAGTGGCTTGAACTCACTGTTGGGGTCCCACCAGCGCGACGCCAGTTCCTCGAATTTGTTGACCTCGGCAGGGTCGATGTTGTGTGCGGCTCCGTTCATGGCGCACAAGATACCGGAATTATCGATTGGATTCACCCGCGGCGATGCGATCCTGCCAGTCGAGTGCTCGATGGATCAGTTTCTGCGCCTCCAGTTGAGTCAGTTCGCGGTCCTTGAGCACATGTTGCCCGGCGACCCAGACATCTGTTACCTGCTCCCGGCCGGCCGCATAGACCAGTTGTGAGACCGGATTGTAAAGCGGCCGCGTTTCCAGGGTGTCGAGATCAACGGCGGCAATATCCGCCCATTTTCCGACTTCGAGGGAGCCTGTTTCATCGGCCAAACCCAGCGCGCGGGCGCCATTCAGGGTTGCCATTCGCAGAACACTGTGGGCGGGTAAGGCACTGGCATCACCGTGTACCGCCTTGGCCAACAGCGCTGCAGTTCGCATTTCACCCAGCATATCCAGATCATTGTTGCTGGCAGCGCCATCAGTACCCAGTGCCACGTTAACGCCAGCGTCTATCAGCCGTTGTACCGGACAGAAGCCGCTGGCCAGTTTGAGATTGGATTCCGGGCAATGCACGACACTTGCACCGCTTTCTCCGAGGTGTCGGATTTCATCGTTTTCCAGCTGTGTCATGTGCACTCCCAGCAGCGAGGGGGATAGCAGCCCCAGCTGTTGCAGACGGCGCAGTGGCCGCTGCCCGCAGGTTTTCAGGCTGTTCTCGATCTCGCTGGCGGTTTCGTGGAGATGCATGTGAACCGGGAGGTCCAGTTCGTCAGCGAGAATCTGTACCTTTTTCAAGGGTGGATCAGACACTGTGTACGGGGCGTGCGGTGCGAAAGCACAACGTATAAGCGGGTGGTGTTTGTACTCATCGCGCAGCGCCAGGCCTTTGGCGAGGTATTGTTCGGGGTTTTCGGCGTAACTGGTCGGAAAATCAAGCAGGATCATTCCGACACAGGCGCGAATACCGCTGTTCGCCGCAACACGGGCGGTGACTTCGGGGAAGAAATACATATCGTTGAAGCAGGTGGTAGCGCTGCGCAGCATTTCCGCAATGGCCAACTGGGTACCATCGTGCACAAACTGTTCGCTGACCCATTTTTGTTCTGCCGGCCAGATATGTTGCTGTAACCAGTCCATCAGTTGCAGATCATCGGCGATACCGCGCAGCAATGTCATGGCGGCGTGGGTATGGGTATTGACGAGCCCGGGTATCAATGCATGCCGATCGAGTTCCAGCGTAAGCTGTGCCCTGTATGACCGACGTGCCTCGGAACTGGGCAGAATGGCGGTGAGTCTGCCTTCATCGATGGCAATGCTGTGATATTCCAGAACCGTACAGTCGGGCTCCACCGGGATCACCCAGCGGGCATGAATCAGGGTTTCTGTTGTTTTCATCGGACTTAGTATAGCGGGGGATTCCAAAGAGATAAAAAAGCACCCCGTAGAGCGGAATGGCACTTACTTAAACCGAATTCACACCCTGTTATAGACCGAAACCACGTGCGTCGTTCCGGCCCATGCCGGACAAAATCAGCGCACAGCACCTTGAACACCCTACGGGCAGCCCGAAGGCTGAGCGCCGCGGATCATCCATTCTGTTTAACCCGGCTATCCAGATTCCGGTATGCGCCGGGATGACATGATTCTATGCGCTGAAGGCTTAAATCGGCGCCAATCCCGTATGAGCGGTCCCCTGACCGCGTTTATTTTTGGGCTGTAGCTGAATGGCGGTCACAAGACCGCTGATACGGGGCGTGTCTGTTGATGAAAAGTCTTGAAAGTGCCGCAAATAATAACTATACATGAGTCCTCATGACGATTATGCCAAGGCGGAAAGATGACTGATTCTCACGATCAAGTTCGCGCGGTGGCCTGGGTTGACGGGAGCTTGCAGCTGCTGGACCAACGGCGATTGCCGCAGTTTGAAGAAATCATGGTTTTGGAAGACAGCAATGCAGTTGCGGATGCAATTCGTGACATGGTTGTTCGAGGTGCGCCAGCTATCGGTATCACTGCAGCTTACGGCGCGGTCATCGCTGCCGGTGCGTGCTTTGAGGCACACCCGGATAACTGGCGTAACGATTTCAAACTGGATCTTGAGGTGTTGAGGCAGGCGCGACCGACTGCCGTGAACCTGGCCTGGGCTGTACAGCGTATGTGGGAGGCCAGCGAAACCCTGGAAGAGGATCCTGTTCCCGCTTTGCTTAAGCTGGCCCAATCCATTCACAGGCAGGATATTTCGGCTAATCACACGATGGGAGAACTTGGCGCGAACCTTATTAATAGGGGCAGCGCAGTGCTTACGCATTGCAATACCGGTTCGCTGGCGACTGGTGGTTATGGAACTGCGCTGGGTGTAATCCGCAGCGCCTGGTCGGCTGGAAAGCTAACCACTGTATTTGCCGATGAAACAAGGCCCTGGTTGCAGGGTGCGCGATTGACCGCCTGGGAACTGGTGAAGGATGATATTCCTGTCACCCTGCTGGTTGATGGTGCGGCGGCGCACCTGATGAAGCAGGGTAAGGTTCAATGGGTGATCGTGGGGTCGGATCGTATTGCTGCCAATGGTGATGTGGCCAATAAAATCGGTACCTATAATGCAGCCGTTGCCGCGCGTCACCACGGTGTGAAATTCATGGTCGTGGCACCCAGTTCTACTGTGGATATGAATATTTCAACCGGCGATGACATTCCGATCGAAACCCGTTCACCAGCGGAGGTATTGGAGTGTGCGGGGACTGCCGTTGCTGCTGACGGTGCGCAGGCCTGGAATCCCGCCTTTGATGTGACACCCGCGGAACTGGTCGATGTCATCGTGACGGAACGGGGCGTGGTCGAGCAGCCTGACCTGGCCAAGATGACCGCCGTGATGGTGTGACGGTAATTTGACGCAGTGCCGTTCAGGCTGTCTCAGAGCCTTTCTCAGCGCCGATTGTTCAGATGCGGTACCCCATAAAGGTGTGTTATCATTTCGATTTTACACGCTCTCGCTGTTTCGGAGCGTCTCAGTACTGAACTTGGAGACGACCCAGCGTCATGCCCTGCGCAGACCCGCTGTGGAGAATCCCTGTACGCTCGGCGGCGGCTGCCGACGGTCTGCGCAGGGCATGGCGCTGGGTCGTTTTCGTTATTAACAATATTGGATATTAATGGCTGATTTCGCCAAAGAAGTGCTTCCGGTCAATCTGGAAGACGAAATGCGGCAATCCTATCTCGATTACGCAATGAGCGTGATTGTCGGTCGCGCGCTCCCGGATGTCCGCGACGGGCTGAAGCCGGTCCACCGTCGCGTGCTGTTCGCCATGAGTGAGCTTGGCAACGACTGGAATAAATCCTACAAGAAGTCGGCCCGTGTCGTCGGTGACGTTATCGGTAAATATCATCCGCACGGCGATACCGCTGTCTATGACACCATTGTGCGCATGGCACAGCCGTTTTCACTGCGTTACATGCTGGTCGACGGCCAGGGTAATTTTGGTTCGGTGGATGGCGATTCACCGGCCGCGATGCGCTACACCGAAGTGCGCATGGCGAGGATTGCGCATGAACTGCTTGCCGATCTTGATAAGGAAACGGTCGATTTCGTTGCCAACTACGACGAATCGGAGCACGAGCCCGCGGTTTTTCCGGCCCGTCTTCCCAACCTGCTGGTCAATGGATCAGCGGGTATTGCCGTTGGTATGGCGACCAATATACCGCCACACAATCTTAACGAAGTCATTAACGCCTGCCTCGCTTTAATCGATAACTCCGAAATCACCATCAAGGATCTGATGGAGCATATGCCGGGCCCCGATTTTCCCACCGCAGGCATCATTAATGGTGTGCGGGGTATCCACGAGGCGTACCACACCGGCCGTGGCCGTGTGCATATCCGAGCGCGCAGTCATATCGAAGGCGAAGATGGGCCCAGACAGTCAATCATTGTTACCGAGTTGCCGTATCAGGTTAACAAGGCGCGATTGCTGGGAAAAATCGCCGAACTGGTTAAAGAGAAAAAGATCGAGGGTATCAGCCAGCTGCGCGATGAGTCCGATAAGGACGGCATGCGCATGGTCATCGAACTCAAACGTGGTGAAGTGGCTGAGGTGCTACTGAATAATCTGTATCAGCAGACCCAGCTGCAGAGTGTGTTCGGCATTAATATGGTGGCGCTGGTGGACAATCAGCCACGCCTGCTGAATCTCAAACAGGTTCTGGAAGCCTTTATCCGTCACCGCCGCGACGTGGTGACACGGCGCACCGTCTACGAGTTGCGCAAGGCGCGCGAACGTGCCCATGTTTTGGAAGGGCTCGCGGTTGCTCTGGCCAACATCGACGAAGTCATAGCCTTGATCAAGGCATCCAAAAGCCGTGCCGAGGCGCGTGCCGGCTTGGTGCGCCGCGCCTGGCAACCGGGCATGGTCACTGAACTGTTGCAACGTTCGGGCAGCGAGGCTTCGCGACCGGACGGACTGGAAGAACAGTTCGGTTATCACGGTGATGTCTATCATCTTTCTGAAATCCAGGCGCAGGCAATCCTCGATTTGCGCCTGCACCAGTTAACCGGTCTGGAGCAGGAGAAGATCGCAGATGAATATAAAGAGGTTATTGGGCGTATCGATGAGATGCTCGAAATCCTCAACAACCCGGACCGCCTCATGCAGGTTATTCGCGAAGAATTGCTCGAAGTACGTGAGCAATTCGGTGATGAACGCCGTACCGAGATCCTGGTTGACCATCTTGACCTCAGCATGGAAGACCTGGTTACCGAGGAAGACATGGTAGTGACCTTGTCACACTCGGGTTATGCCAAGTCGCAGCCCCTGTCCGACTACCAGGCGCAGCGGCGTGGCGGGCGTGGCAAGTCCGCGACCAAGGTCAAGGAAGAAGATTTCATCGACAAGCTCTTTATCGCCAGTAGCCACGATACCATTCTGTGTTTCAGCAGCCGTGGCAAGGCCTATTGGCTGAAGGTATATCAGTTGCCCCAGGCGGGCCGGTTGGCGCGTGGCAAACCGATCGTGAATCTGTTGCCGCTGGAAGAGGGTGAGCGTATCAACGCCGTTTTACCCATACGCGAGTACACCGACGATCAGTTCATCTTTATGGCAACAGCACAGGGCACAGTCAAGAAAACACCCTTGTCTGATTTCTCGAATCCGCGCAGCAATGGCATCATTGCGGTGGATTTGCGTTCTGATGACTACCTGGTCAATGTCGATATTACCGATGGTTCCCGGGATGTGATGCTGTTCAGCAGTACCGGCAAGGCGATTCGTTTCAAGGAAACCGATGTGCGCCCCATGGGACGCACCGCTTGTGGTGTTCGAGGTATTCGTTTGACCGGTGCCCAGAAAGTGATTGCGCTGATCATAGTCGATGAAGGTGCCGTACTGATGGCGACCGAAAACGGTTATGGCAAGAGGACGCTGGTGTCGGACTATCCCACACACGGGCGTGGTGGTCAGGGTGTTATTTCCATCCAGGGTTCGGGCCGGAACGGTGACGTGGTTGGCGCGGTGCTTGTACAGGATGAAGATGAAATCATGCTGATCAGTAATGCAGGTACGCTGGTGCGTACCCGCGTCAAGGAAATTTCCACGATGGGCCGCAATACCCAGGGGGTAC
>JBDNAP010000238.1:0-4248 GCA_039768325.1 Thiogranum sp. | reverse complement strand
TATTCGGCCAGCAGCTGTTGGCGGCTACCCACATTTTGACTATATCCGGGATGATAGATGGAATGGCAACGTGGTTGGTCGAATGAATTCGACCCTAAAATGGGCTAAAGAGGCTTAACTTAGCGCCATTCCTCTCTGACCCCTATTTTAAGTCAGATCAACCAAGTCTGACCAATTCATACAGACTTTGATTCTGATCTTTCAACCGAAAACTCTCAAGAACTTGTTTTCGGAGGTCACGATGCTCAGCAAACCGCAGCCACCACAGATTCATCTGCCCAAGACTTGACAGGACCGCTTTTCGGCACGGTGGTGTCACCGACGTGCATCACGCAATATGAGAAAAACATTTGCTACCCGCTTACTCAGCAGAAACAATGACTACCAACCCCAGATTGACGCTTCTCCAGAAAAAGGACAAGAATATCAGTCAGCACGAACTATCGGGAAGGACAGGACACGTGAGTGTCCGGAAAAGAAGGAATAAAGGAGCTTTCTATGGCAGTGGGATCCGGTTCCAAAGAACAATGGTCTTCGACCTGGGGATTCCTGCTGGCCGCGGTCGGATTCGCGGTCGGCATGGGCAACATATGGCGGTTTCCGTACCAGCTCGGTGAGAATGGCGGCAGCGCCTTCCTGATCATCTACCTGCTGTGCGCGCTCGGTATCGGTCTGCCGCTCCTGATCACCGAGATCTCGATCGGTCGCCGCGGCGGCGGCAGCGCTTCGCAAAGCGTCATCAACGTCGCCGCCGAATGCGGCAAGAGCGCCCGCTGGGGATTCATCGGCAATCTCGGCATCTTCTGTGCGTTCGTCATCCTGACGTACTACACGGTTCTGTCGGGCTGGACGCTCGACTACTTCGTCAAGGCAGCCAGCGGCGCGTTCGAAGGGGCCGATGCAGACAGGACCGGTGCGATGTTCGCGGATCTGCTCGCGAATCCCTGGATGCTGATGTTCTGGAACACCGCGGTGCACCTGCTGATCATCATCGTGATCCGCCAGGGCGTCCAGAGCGGGCTGGAACGTGCCGTCAAGATCCTGATGCCGGCGCTGTTCGGCGCCATCGTCATCATGGTCCTCTACGGCGTGTTCGCAGGTGACATGGGTGCGACGCTGCGCTTCCTGCTCGAGCCCGATTTCTCGAAGATTTCATTCGGCACGCTTATGGCGGCAATTGGCCAGGCATTTTTCTCCATCGGCATCGGTATGGGGTCGCTGATCGTCTTTGGTGCCTACATGCCGAAAGACTTCTCGATTCCACGCTCGTCAACCTACGTCATTCTCACGGACACCGGCGTCGCCGTGCTGGCAGGGTTTGCGATCTTCCCGTTGGTCTTCGCCTACGACCTCACGCCGGACGGCGGCCCGGGCCTCATCTTCCAGACGTTGCCGCTGGCGTTCGGGCAGATGCCCGGCGGCCAGTTTTTCGGTTCGATCTTTTTCGTGTTGCTGATCGCTGCGGCCTTGTCATCCTGCCTGGGGCTGGCGGAAGGCGTGACGAACTGGCTCGATGAGCACATGAACATTCCGCGCAAGCAGGGCGTACTGTGGGCCAGCGGAACTGCGTGGTTCTTCGGCATCGCGTCGATCCTCGGCTTCTCTCTCTGGAAGGAAGGCTGGGAAAACCTGGGATTGCTGTACTGGATTCCTTCGTACGATGGCAAAGATATCTTCGACACGCTCGACACGCTGGCGGCGAACAATTTGCTGCTGGTCGGTGGGGCGTTATCGGCGATTTTCTTCGGCTGGCTCGTACCCAAAGCGCTTAAGCTCGAGGAGATCAACGTCCAGGACGGCCTGTTCTTCGGCTTCTGGCGCTTCATGATTCGCTTCGTGATTCCGCCGGTGCTGATCGTCGCACTGGCGATGGGCATCACAGAATAAGCGACGCGGCACTGTCGGGTTAACGTTATCCAAACCAGGGAACCGATTGCCGGTTTCATCCCTTTACCGTTAGGCCATAACCTGTACGAGGCGCTCAGTCTGTTTTTCAAGCAGTATCCTGCAATAGAGGTGTTATCAAGAATTTGCCAGACACACCTACTGGCTTTTATTTCCAAGTGGGATTATAGCAAGTCTGGTGATCCTGACAGGTTCTAGTGGATACATGCGTAAATAGTAGTTCCCCAAGTCTTCAATGAGAAATGGAATACTTAGGCGGCGGTCACTCGATGGATAACAATCCTCAATCACCATTTCGAATTCCTCGGATATCAGATGCGCAGTGATCTTTACATCCTTATCAAGTTCAAGCTCAATGCGGTACTGCCCGGGAGAAAAGTTTCCTACCGGGATGAAGTAATTGCTCTCCATCGATGTCGTGAATCTATCTAATATCTCGCCTCTCCAGTCCCTCGTTAAAGGAAGTTTGACTTTCATTGGATAAAAGGCGCATTTTCCTTTCATGTAATTGAGGATGTCGAACAACTCTTTCTGTAACCATTTTTTTTCGGATGCCGGTCCATAGTATCGCAGGATATGGCTGGTAGATGTTTCAAATGCTTCATCAAAAGTCAGTCGCCCACTGCATTCTGCTTCATGGCATTTTGCACAAATGGTATTAAAGATAACCACGGATTCAGTAAAAGCTTCGTCTTCTACTGCAAATGAAGGGGATATAAGCAGGAGGAGACCCACCAGTCTGAAAGCATCTACTATAGCTTGACGTTTCATCTATTCTGTTCCTTCAACCCTGCTTATCCTTATTGGCCCTTTTCTTCCTGAACAGTTCATGGTGGCAAGAGCCTTCACGGAACATCTTGGCACCACATTCCGGACACCACGAGTTCCCGAATATCCATGTAAAAGATGATCACGCCGCTACCCGTTCATAATGATGAGGGAGGCCACCGGGCGGTGGGATGCTCCGTGATATTGAAGCGCACAATGCTGCGGAAATAATACGGTCCCCGGGTTTAATCCGCGGGCGTTTGGTTGTTCGCTGATACACGTTGAGCTGATGTCGTAACGTGACGATCTCGAGTTGCAGTGCAAGCCGCGAGCGAAACAGGGCAGACACAAATGCGAACAGCACACAAATAACGGCTCTCATGTTGCTGGACGCTCTTTGGCAGTACCGATGACCAAGATTTCAGATTGACGTGTCTCCTGAAAAAGGTCAAGGCTATCAAGCTGAACGAATTATCGGGAAAGACATCTATGCTATATACATGAACTCGACCTTGGTTAGTCCCATTTATGGCATGGGTTTTGTCCCCGGCGTAGTGTGGGGCAAACTGACCCGCAATCCCGCAAGCAGGGGCATCCTGTTGGCCGACCATAAGATCCTTCGGGTCATGTCCGCGTCGCCCGCGGGCTGCGTGCTCCTGGACGCCGCACCTTTTTCACACGCGAGCATCGGCCTGCTGAGCCGGGGCATCCCTACCGTCATCATCGGTGCCGAGGAGGCCTTGCAACTTGACGAAGGACTGGAGGTGATCCTGGACGGGGCGGCCGGCCGGCTGCTGCCATCGGAAGCGGACGACGAGGACCTGACGCCGTTCCCGCCCCCAGTGACCCGCAACCTGCGCACCCTGGATGGTGAGCTGGTCGATATACGCGCGAGCGTGCGCAACGTCGCGGCGACCCACTTAGCACTTGAGCGGGGCGTGGCGGCCATTGGCCTGGTGCGCACTGAGTTCCTGCTACCTGACGCGGGTGTGATGCCGGACCGGGCCTTCTACGCCGAGGCATTCGAGGCGGTGCTGGAGGCGGCCTATCCCCTGCCGGTCACCTTCCGCCTGCTGGACCTGGCTGCCGACAAACATCCGAGCTGGGCGTCGGCGCTGCCCGACACCGGTCCTATCGGCCTGCACGGCTCGCGGTTGTACCGGCATCCCCTGGTGCGGGCCGTGGTGGAGGCGCAGCTCCAGGCGCTTGAGCCTCTCAGCCGGCGTTTCACCATCGACCTGCTGGTGCCCAACGTGGACACCGTCGAGCAATTCCAGCACCAGCGGGCTTCAATAAACACGGCTCTGTCGGACCGCGGCGTCGGCGTGGGGGCAATGCTGGAGACCGCCGGCGCGGCTCTGGCCGTGGAAGGATTCTTGGCCACGGCCGATCTGGTGGGGTTCGGCCTCAACGACCTTATGCAGTCCCTGTTCGGCGCGGATCGGGATCTCCCTGCCGTGCGCGCTCACCTGGATCCTTATGCCCCGGCCTTGTACCGCTTCCTGCGCCTGACCGCCGAGTTGGCCGGGCCGGGCGTGAACCGGCTGCAGCTCTGCGGGATCCTGCCCCAGCTCC
>JBDNAP010000237.1:0-6972 GCA_039768325.1 Thiogranum sp. | reverse complement strand
GTTTCCAGGGAACTGCTGTGTCGCACCTGATCGTCATAGATCACGCGAACCGGAATGCGCTCATCATCCCAGCTTACCTGTACGGCTTCCAGACCCAGAAAACCCGTGCGTACCGCATCAGCCAACTGCTGTTGATTCAACCCCAGTTCCCGACCCCGTTCGTTCAGGCTGTACTGATACTCCAGCTTGCCCACATCCAGGTCCTGGCGAACATCGTAGACGCCGGGCAACTGGCGCAGATAATCGCGCATACGCTTGGCGTGATGCAACAATCGGTCAGCATCTTCTCCCACTACACCGACTTCAATATCAGCACCGGCGGGTCCACCCTGCGGTCGCAGAATGGACAGGCGCTGGATACCGGTCAGGGTTTCCAGGCGTTTTCTGACATCATTGACAATAGTCTCCGTCTCGCGTTGCCGGGTTCCTTCCCAGTTGAAATTCAGACTGACGACCGGTGTTATAAAACGCTCGATCACTCCTTCCGGTACCTGTTTCTGCAGATCGATAATCAGCTGAATGTAGTTGCTGCCATATCGAAAGCGGTTGAAGTCAATAAAGGTCACGCCGACATTGGTCAGCATGGTATCCAACTCATCCTGGCCAACGGTTTCCAGCACCGCCGTTTCGATGCGTTTTGCCAGGCGCTCGGTATCTTCAAGGCTGTAGGTATTGGGGGCCTCGATATTGATGAAAAACTGACCGATATCCGGCTTGCCAAACAACTGGAACGGCAGGCGCGTTACGCTGTAACTGATAGCGATTGCGAGCACACCCAGCGCCACCAGACTGACAAAATAACGGTTTCGAACTGACCAGCGAAGAAAATCCACATAACGGTGCAGTAACGCTGCCCAATCGACGCGGCCGCCTGCCGGTCGCTGCTGACGATCGACCTGTAACAGCTCGGTGGCGTGTGAGGGTAGTACAGCAAAGGCCTCCCACAGGGAACCTAGCAGCGAGGCCGCCACCACCACAGGTATCACCTTGATGAACTCGCCCAGGGTTCCGCCGATAGCAAACATCGGCAGAAAGGCGGCAACCGTGGTACTGGTCGCTGCCAGTACCGGCCACATCACCTCACGGGCGCCGGTCTGTGCAGCCTGCGCTGGCGGCATTCCCTGCTCCATATGCCGGTATATATTTTCCGTGACGATAATCGCATCGTCGACCACCAGTCCCAGCGCAATCAGGAAGGCGAACAGGGAAACCATGTTGATGGTAAAACCCAGGTAATAGATGAGCGACACCGCCACCAGGAAGGAAACCGGGATACCCATGGCCGTGATCAGCGCAACACGAAAGTTCAGGAACAGGTACAGCGACAGCAGTACCAGCCCCAGCCCCAGCAGACCGGATGACTTGACGGTGTTCAAACGGGTTTTCACATACACGGATAAATCACTGAACAGCCCGACCTGAATGCTGGGCGGAAATTCACGCCGCAGCTTATCTGCCTCTTCGTGAACCAGGCGCGAGACCTGGATGGTTGAGGCATCGGCTGTTTTGGTAACCGTCAGATTGACCGAAGGGGCTCCATTGAAACGCCCGAGCGTCTCGGCCTCTTCCAGCCGCAAGCTCACCTTTGCCACATCACCAACACGCAGACGCCCACCTTTGTCATTGCTGCGAATAACAATCTGCTCCAATAAGCGGGGATTTGGTGCGACACCCTTACCGCGTAGCAGAATGTCGCCCTCTCTGGCCTTTAGCGAGCCGCCGGGTAAATCACGCAGATTGGTGCGCAACGCTGCGATGAGCTGCTGCAGGGAAACAGCACGGGCGGAAAGTACCTGCGGGTCCACTTCCACCCAGATTTCCCAGTCCCGGTCACCGGCGATCCCCACGCTGGCGATACCCGGTAGCTGCAGCAAGCGGCGCTTAACCTTATCCGCTGTTTCATACAGATAGCCAGGGGCGGCATTGCCGTACAGGCTGAGGCTGATAACCGGGAAACGGGTTTCCAGGCGGCTCAGTTCGGGTTCCTCAGCCTCTTCCGGCAAATCTGTAACCTGGTCGAGCTTGGCGCGCAGATCGCGCATAAACTGGTCGACATCACTGCCCGACTTGAGTTTCAAATCGACCGAAGACAGGCCTTCACTCGAGGTTGACGTCATGACGTCCAGGTCCGACATACCATCGAGTTCTTCCTCAATGGTAAGTGTAACCTGTTGTTCAACCTCTTCCGGTGACGCCCCTTCAAAAACAGTTGTTACGCGCGCCATATCCAGCTCAACCACAGGAAACATTTCCTGGGGCATGGCATACCAGGACAGGACGCCCAGCAGCATCAAGAACACCAGCATCAAATTGGTGATCAGCGGGTTGTCAACGGAAAAACGAATCAGACCCACAGCGGGCTATTCTTCTTGCAGAACAGGCTGCAAGGCCTCGCTAACCACAACCTGGCCATCGGCAAGCGCCGCCACATCACGCACCACCACCAGCTCACCGGCATCGATGCCTGAGACTATGACCTGCTGCTGATCGACACGCTGCCCCAACTGCACGGCAACGCGCTGCAGCTGTTCACCCTCCACCCGGAATACAAAGGCGCTGCCCTCTTCCAGCAATATGGCAGTTGCAGGAATGACCAGAGCGTTGCTCAGGGTTTGGAGAGGCAGTTCCACAACGGCCAGAGCACCCGAACGGGTTTCAGATTCGGGCATACGCAGGCGAATGGCGTGGGTAAAGGTGCTGGGATCCGGGTCTGGCTGGACAGCCGCCACGGTCGCGGTGTGCGAGCGATCACCGACCCTGACGGCCACCCGCTGTCCCAGCGTCAATGCCCGGGCAAGCGGCCCGCGTACTTGTGCATAAAAATCCAGCTGGTCACTGATCAATTCCAGCGCCTGTTGATTACGGCTGGCATAATCCCCGACTTGCAGCTGCACCTGATTGACCCGTCCGGCAAAAGGCGCCTTGAGTATCGAACGATCCAGATTACGCCTGGCGCGATCCATGGCCGCCTTGCTCGCCGCCACCCGTTGCGGTCCGGTGTTCACACTGGCGCGTAAGCGTGCCTCCTCTGACAGGCGCTGTGCCAATAATGCCTGTGCGTCTCCGAGACGGGTTTTGGATGCCAGTGAACGCTCCCCCAGGCTGATCAGTCGGTTGACCTCCTCCTCCTGAAGCTTGCGGCTGCGCTCGGCGAGCTCCAACAGACTGCCATCACGCTGCAGATCGTGCTCTGCCTGCCGCCACTCAGCCCGCGCCTGAATCAACACGTCCCGGTAATCCTGGTCGTCGAGGGTTAACAGAACATCCCCCACCGTAACCGACTGCCCCGCTTCAACCCGACGCTCCGCCACCCTGCCATCCACTTCAAAACGCAGCCAGGCCCGCCGTACCGGTTGCAAATGGCCGGACACCAGCTGCCGGGGATACAGATCAGCCCGGCTGGCAGGTTTTACCAGAACAGGGGACGGCGCCAACGATCGCAGCGCCGGCTCCTCAGCAGGCTGAATGATCAGCAATAACAGCGCAATAGCTGTCAGCAGGAGCAGAATCAATACCTGCCGGGGACGTGTCAGACGCACCAAAAACCTACGAAATCATTGAATATACAATCATTCTATGCGATTTTACGCGCCAGCCGCCAGCTTCGATAATTGCACCGGTCAGCACCACCTGCTTAGCCGTTTAAATACATAATAATCAGTGAATATTAGAGACTCATTACTCGTCGTCAGCCTTTCCGTGACAGCTGCGGGACTCCATGCTGAAGGCGAAACCCCGGTCCCGGTCATCGACCCTCACGCCCCGATTTCCGCCTGGGCCGTGTGCCCCCCGCCGCCGGCCCGGGACTACGATCTTCACTTCGCGGGAGACCCCGGGCAGGCGCCGACATACCTGGTCGGGGACCTGGCTGAACGTAATACCGACGGTACCATCACCCTGTTCGGGGACGCACAGGCCCAGCGCGGTTCCCAGCAGGTACAGGCTGAACGGATTATCTACAATGAAATAAACCGCACCGTCGAAGCCGAAGGCGGATTTCGCCTTGACGATTCAAACATGAGTCTGTCGGGCAGCCACGGCACCCTGTGGCTGGACGAAGACCGCGGCGAATTTTTTCAAACCCGTTTCTGGGTCTATGATCGTCATGCGCGCGGCAAAGCCAAAAAAACTTTTCTACTCGAGCCGGGGGTCACCAAATATAAAAGAGCCACCTATACCACCTGTGCGGAGGGCGTTAATAACTGGCGGCTAAGCGCCAACACGGTTACCCTGGACCAGAATACAGGTAAAGGTGTTGCACGCAACGCACAATTCAGAATCAAGGGCGTACCCATTCTGTATACACCCTACGTCAGCTTTCCCATCGACGATCGACGTAAAACCGGGTTTCTGATTCCCAGTTTCGGCACCTCCGACAACTCGGGCTTCGAGCTGCGGACACCGTTCTATATCAACCTGGCTCCTAACTATGACGCAACGATTACGCCGCGTTACCTGGAAGACCGTGGCACCCAGTTCATCACTGAATTTCGTTACCTGAGCCCTCAGCAGGAAGGTAACATCGGTATTGAATACCTGCACAAAGACGATATCACCAGGGATAACCGCAACCGCATCACGATTCGTGATGAAGGCAGGTTCGGCAGACACCTCACCACCAATATTGACTATGACCGGGTGTCAGACAAGGACTATCTGACCGATCTGGGAGATTCGCTCAGCCTCGCCAGCATCACCCACCTGCAACGCTCGGCACAAGCGCAATATACAACCAGCTGGTGGCAACTGGGCGTGCAAGTGGACGACTACCAGACAGTCGACAAAAACATCGCCCAGAGTGACCGGCCATACCAACGACTGCCGCGTACAACCTTCGGCGTTGCATCCCCGCTCCGCCCGCTCGGCATCGAAACACAGCTGTATTCCGAGTTTGTTCGTTTCGATGCAGATGAGCAGGTCACTGCTGACCGCGTTGACCTGTGGCCCGACATCAGCCTGCCGATCCGCCGCTCGGCATTCGAATCCATCCCGAGACTTGGCTTGCGCTATACTGCCTACAAGCTGGATAACCAGGCTCCCGGTACCCCGGAAAACCCCACCAGGACAACGCCTTTCTTCAGCATGGATAATATCCTCTACTTCGAGCGCGACCTCGCTATCGGTTCCGCTAAATATACCCAGACCCTGGAACCACGCCTGTTCTATCTGTGGGTAAAGGGTCAGAATCAGGATGACATACCCCTGTTCGACAGCAGTGAACCCGCTTTCAGTTACCGGGAACTGTTCGAGGTAAACCGTTTTAACGGGGCAGATCGCATGGGCGACGCCAATCAGGCGGCACTGGCCGTCTCCAGTCGCTTCATAGACCCCAACACCGGTGCCGAGAAATTCCGCGCCTCGATCGGCCAGCTGTTTTATTTTGAAAACCGCAACGTGACACTGGAAGACAGCGAACCGCAGGACGACAATGAATCCGATGTCGTCGGTGAAATGGAGCTCGCCCTGTCGCGCTCCTGGAACGGTAAAGCCGATATGATCTGGAACACCCGTGACAACGTGACCGATCGCGCCAATGCGCGCATTCAGTACACGCCGGGATTCCGAAAAATCGCCAATCTGTCATACCGTTATATCAAAGGCGAGCAGAACCAGATCGATGCATCCGTATTGTGGCCGCTGACACCATCCTGGCATGTGCTGGGACGCTTCTACTACGATCTCAAGGACTCACAGAAGCTCGAGACCCTGGCCGGTTTCGAGTACGACAGCTGCTGCTGGGGTGTGCGTTTCGTTACGCGGGACTACATTGACGATTCAAGCCAGGAAAACCGCATCTTCCTGGCCCAAATTGTCCTTAAGGGTCTCGGCAGTTTCGGAAGCAACATCGAATCGCTGCTGCAAGATGGTATCCTAGGCTGGTCGGAAAGACCGATAGATTGATAATTTGATAGATTGATAGTCATGAAAGCACAATTCCTTTTATTGTCTCTGGTTTTGTTGTGTACCGGCAGCAGCCTGGCCGGCCAGACACTGAACCGCATTGTCGCATCGGTCAACAATGACGTAATCCTTGAAAGCGAGCTCAGAAACAGATCGACTATGGTCATCAGCCAACTGCAGGCGCAGCAGGCGGAACTTCCGCCGCGTTCGGCATTGCAAAAACAGGTACTCGATCGCCTTATTCTGGAAAACCTGCAACTGCAGCTGGCAGAGCGCAATGGCATCCGTATCGATGACGAAAAACTCAACAACAGCATGCGCAAGCTGGCCAAGCAAAATGACATGAGCCTGTCCGAGTTCCGCGAGACACTGGAACAGGATGGCTATGATTACGTTGCCTTTCGTGAACAGTTCCGTAACCAGATCACTATCAACCAGATTCGCCAGGAGATGGTGGATAACCGGGTCGAGGTCACGGCACAGGAAGTCGACCATTTGCTGGCCACGGCGGCTTCCTTCAATGATGAGAACCGGGAGTATCACCTCGCCCACATACTGGTTTCGACGCCGGAAGCAGCCAGCCCGGAACAGATTCAGGAAGCGAAAAAACGTACCGATGATATGCTGGCACGCCTGAGAGACGGTGCCGATTTCGAGCAGATGGCGATTGCTGAATCAGACGGGCAACAGGCCCTGAGTGGCGGCGACCTGGGCTGGCGAAAAACCGGCCAGCTACCCTCATTGTTTTCCGACGTTGTCGGACAGCTGCAAATCGGTCAGATCAGTGACCCCATTCGCAGCCCGAGCGGCTTCCATATCGTTAAGATCATGGACATTCGTGGTGACCAGCGACACTTCATCAAGCAGACTCGCACCAGGCATATCCTGTTACATGCAGACACGCTGGTTTCCGAACAGGAGGTTAAAACCCGCATGGCACAATTACGCGAACGCATAGCACAGGGCGAAGACTTCGCGGTGCTGGCACGCGCCCATTCCCAGGACCCGGGCTCGGGCAGCCAGGGCGGCGACCTGGGCTGGGTCACGCCCGGTCAGATGGTCCCGGAATTC
>JBDNAP010000236.1:0-4301 GCA_039768325.1 Thiogranum sp. | reverse complement strand
TGAACTCCAGAATGCGCTGTTTGATGTCCACCAGTCCATCGTGATCTTCGTCGAGAATCTTCCGGGCCTCCTCGAGATCCAGTTGATCCTCGCTGTACCGGCCCCACGGCAGCTGTGTCAGCCAGTCCAGATAGTTTCGTGTAGTGGCGTATTCCGGTGAACCGGTTTCCAGCACCGAGAATTTCTGCATCTCTTCTTTGATGCGTTGCTGTGCGGCTTCCGGGAGGGTCAGCGTTTCAATGCGTTCCTGGAACTTGTCGGCTTCTGCCGTGCGGTCGTCCTTGGATATACCCAGCTCTTTCTGGATGACCTTCATCTGTTCGCGCAGGATGTGTTCACGCTGATAGTCCTGCATTTCCTCTTCGACCTGTTTACGAATATCCGCCTGAGCCTTGGCGACCTCCAGTTCCTTGTTGATCAGCACGTGCACGCGTTCCAGCCGGGTCAGCAACTCAACCGCTTCCAGGACTTCCTGCTGTTCCTCCCTGGCGGATGTTGTCAGGCTGGCGGCAAAGTCAGCGAGGTGTGAAGGATCATTGGGGTGGAAGTTATCCAGGAACAGTTTGAACTCTTCACCGTACAAGGGGTTCAGCGGAACCAGTTCCTTGATGGTGTTGATGATGGCGATGGCATAGGCTTTGATCTCCGCGATTTCCTCGTAACGTTCTTCCGGGAAATAGTTGACCCGCGCGCTAAACGGGGCGCTGGTATTTAACCACTCCGAAACGCGGAAACGTTGCAGACCTTCCAGCAGTACCTGCATGCGCCCGTCGATGCGACTGACGCGGTGAATACGGCAAGCGGTCCCCATGGGATAAAAATCATCCAGACCGGCGTGTTCAGCACGCCTGGTCTGCACCAGTATCAGCCCGATGGCGCTGTTGGCGTTTTCCTGTGCCGCCTTAATTGTCTCGCCCCAGGCTTCCGGATCAATCAGAAGCGGGATTACCTGGCCCGGGAAGAAGGGGCGCTCGGCGATAGGCAGAATCGGTATGGCGCCAGGTAATATATCCTTGGCTCGAACCAGTTCACTGGCGGACGGGGTAGCCTCTGAGGCGGAGTCTTCCGGGTGATCGATATCCATAGTTGCCTTTGTGTCTGTTCTGAGAGTTTCAGCAGTGGGGTGGCATGGTAGAGAATTCAGCGGTTACAGGAAACTGCTGATTCACTCTGGCAAAGATATCCACAGGTTTTGTGGATATCTTTGTGGATTAAGTCGGTGAAACGCCCTGTAACCCCTGGAAATACAGTATTTTCGCCAAATCGGACATTTTTGCCTCAAAAATAATATTATATTATTTAACAATAAGTTGCACAGATTATATCGACGGGGTGTCAGATAATTAACGCTTTGTACAATCATTTCCTTATAAATGTGTGGTGCCTGTGCATAACAATGACCGGTCAAATCCGGGTTGCACGTAAAAGTCAATCCCCTAAAGGGGTATTTTTCTTTAAACTTTCAGCCAGTTTTTCCGTTGAGTCGCTCTTCCGGCTGCACCGTGGCGGGCGTTTTTATGCGGATCAGTGTATCCCGCGCAACTCGACGCGGCGGTTGCTGACCAGTCCCGCCCAGGTGCTGTTATCCGCGATCGGCTGCAAACCGCCGTAACCGTGTGCCTTCAGATTGCCGGCATCGACGCCGCGTGAGATCAGGTACTCCCTGACGGTTTCAGCGCGTCGCTGGGACAGCCGCAGGTTATAGGCCGGATCTCCCTGGGAGTCCGTATGTCCTGCGACTTCATGCAGGGCTTGCGGTTGCTTTCGCAACACTGCTGCGACCTGGTCGAGGATAGCGCGTGACTCATCGGTGAGTTCGGAGGAGTCATAACGAAACTTCACACCCTGCAGCGATACCGGTTTGTCGCTCGGTTTGTCTGCATCGCTGTCTTTGCGCAGGATATCAATGGCAGCGGCTGCTGCCGGTTCGGTTTCCGCTACGGCAGCGGAGTTGCCTGCTGTCGATGGAGGCTCGGCTGCCACTTCTACGCTGGCGAAGCTGGCCTTGGCCTGTATGAGGTTTTCACTGCAGGCAGCCAGTTCTGTCTGCAGACTGTACCGTGCAGCGTTAGCGTTGAGCAGGGATTCCCGTGCCCCTGTTTCAGATGCGCGCAGGTCTGTCAGCTCATCGTTCAGTGCGGCGTGTTGCGCCTGGCAGCTTTGCTTGCAGGTGCTGGACAGTTGCTGCCTGCCTGGCACCGTCTTCGCCTGCGCCTGCGCCTGCTGCAGGTCGGCGCGGGCTGTCTGCAGTTCTTTCTCCATCATGGCCAGCCGTTGATCCCGGTCGGCGAGCGCCTGGTTCAGCTGCGCACGCTCGTTTTCCAGTGCCCGGATGTGTGCCTGGAACTCGCTGTCCTGCCAGTCGTTTGCGGACAGCGAGGCTTTAACCGCTTTCAGTTCACCGGCAAGTTGTGTCACCTGGGTTTGTCTCGCCTGATAGGCCGCCGCGACGGCGGCCAGTTGATCCTCGAGCGTCTGCTGCATGATCGCGTTCTGCTGGTGCCGTGTCTGCGCCCAGTAAAGGGTTTCCCCGGCCTGCTGGAGCAGTTCCTGTACCCACTGCAATTCCTCCCGGTTACTGCCCAGTGCGGCGCGCAGCTGTTCCAGTTCGGCGGGTAAGGGTGCTGCTGGTGTGGGCAAAGCTCTGCCGGAGGTGGGTTGTCGCACAGGTTGCGGATGGGCGCTGCGGTGCTCGGCCGGTTTTGCCGGTTTTGCCGGTGTTGCGGTTTGCCCGCCGTTGCCGGTCAGATCCGGGGTGGCGGCGGAAATCAGAGACAGTGAAGCGGCGATAAAGGCGAGTGTAATGAGCACAGTTTTCATCCTGCGGTTTCCCTCCGTTGACACGATCAGTCAGGATCCGCTTTTACCGCGCTACAGCAGCTGCACAGCACGCGCCAAGGCGCACATCCTGCAACGGGTAGGGTAAAAACGGACACTAGATATTGTAGAATAAGACGGCAATGGTCTCAACATCATGTGATTGGCGGGTGCGCATCACACCTGCACCGCCGCCCACGCATTGCGCGCCCTGTCGCCGCCCGCACTGTCCGCAGGAGAGGTCTCAATTTCAGGTAAGGTGTGTTTTCTTAAAGGTGATCGTTCAGCATGACCACCAGCATGGTGGTCAAGACGACGGAAACCGCCGCCAGCATCCACTTGAGATCTGTGGGCGGGCTGCTCTGTCTGTCAGTGCTATCCAGCTTCCTTGGCAGGGGCGGCATCCAGTATTCCTCCATTCACGGCTTTTATCGACACCGACGCTCACTGTCATCTGAGGGCGGGTCGCATTCGGTTTTCCGGCAGTCCAATTACCTAGCTGATTTTTCAGGTACCGGAAGTCTAGACGCCGGTCCAGTTTAATCAAGTGGTAGTTATACGGTGTCGGACGTATTGTCGGCCTGTCTGTCCACCGCCAGCAACAAGGGCGGTAAAAACAGGAAATCCGCCAACAGCGCAAAACCGATGGTTATCGCCATCAGTAAACCGGTGTGCTGGTTGAGCTGAAACGGTGACAGGGCCATCAGGGCGAAGCCGGCCATCAGTATCAGCGAGGTAATCCACAATGCGCTACCCACGGTGCGGAAGGCATAACGCACGGCGTCGGCTGGAGGCGCCGCCCGCCTGCGCCGCGCGTGCAGGTATTTGCTGAGGAAATGCACGCTGTCATCCACAATAATCCCCAGTGCCATGGCAAATACCACCGATACCACCAGTCCTGCCTGACCGACAACCAAGGCCCAGGCGCCGAACGCCAGCAGCGCAGGCGCAAGGTTGGCTGCCAGACTGATGAGTCCAAGCTTGAGGCTGCGCAGCGCAACCGCCAGCGTGGTGACAATCAGTATCACCGCCAGCAGGGTGCCCCACAGCATGGTGTGGATATTACGTTCCGATATATAGGCGAACATAATTGACGGTCCGGTGGCCCGGCCCTGCATGGGCTCAGGCAGCTCGGCGCGCATCCAGTTTTGCGCACGTAACTCAAGGGCGCGCAGTTCCCTGGTGGAGAGATCCGTGGTGGTCACCGTGAAACGGCTGGCGGATTTGTCCACATTGATCTGATCATTGAGATCCAGCCCGTAGGGCAGGGAGAACTCGTACAGCAGCAGGTACTGGGCTGCCAGCTGACGCGAATCCGGCAGCCGGTGCCAGGCGGGATCGTCGCCATGCAGGTTTCGGTTCAGCCGTTCATACAAGGTATGCAGACTGTTGACGTGTACGGTCTCCGGCTGTTGTTCGAACCAGTCTGCAAACGCCTTCAGGTGCTGCAGATACAGCGGTTCGTTGATGCCCGACGCTGCACC
>JBDNAP010000235.1:0-6325 GCA_039768325.1 Thiogranum sp. | reverse complement strand
GTAGCTTTCGGGCCTGGCGTATGCGTTACAAGCAAAGACGGCGTCCCCAAGGGGGGGCTACCTTATCCCCCAGTTACACACATCCTCAGAAACGTTAATCATTTAATTGATTATCAATTAGTTTATGCCTAGTGCTTATACGGTCTCGGGTCTCACGCCCGAAGACCGATCCATGCATCAATCATCCCACTTGCCAACGCCCGGGATCACCACCGGGATCACCACCTGATGTTCGTTGTAGATACCGGCATCGGCATTGCGATGACAGGCACAGCAGCTACGGAAACTTCCCATCTACGCGCTTCCTCTAACGACTTGCGTAGGAATTTCAGAATGCTCGCGCCGGAAATACCTCATGGTCGTGATTCGAGGGAGTACGTCACTGGCATCCGATCCCACAGCGAATGCGCATGCGCGTGATAGCCTTGCGCGGTCGGCGCCATTTTCGAGCAGATAGCTGCGAATTTCTGTCGCTTGCAGCTCATCGAGCGACGCATCATCACCATAGCACTCAACCAGTGCGTCCATGGCAAAGGCAGTATCTGTCGCCATCAGGATGCCCTGCCCGCGTATGGCATCTGTTTCACCAACTATCAGGATATAGAAAAACGCCGGCACGGCCATACCGCCGATGGCGGCGGTGAAAACAAGCAGAAGCAGCCCACAGGCTCTTTCCTGGTGTATAAACCGCTAGCAGGGTGTCGAAAACCAGTCGAACACCTTCTCCCATGGAGCCAGAACCCGCACTGGCTTAATTAGCTCTTTCTCCTCGTTCAACTCTGCACTCCGCGCTAATGATGCATGACACCATGGATTTGCAACCCGCTTGCAAGGTTTTCAGATTCGCGTGAATATCTCCCAATTTCGACTCAACACAGCGTTATGTGGATGGCAGACACCCATCTGCCTGGTCATGTTGTAACTCCCGTCAGGTGTTACCAGCTCAATGCGAGAAAACTCTGCATGCCACCTTTGCGTACCAGCAGCAACACCCGTTTTCCGGCACCTGCCTGTTTCAGTGCACGCGTGAAATCTGCGGCGCTATTCACCGTCTTGCGATTCACCTGCAGGATAATTGTGCCGGGTTCGATTCCCGCCCTGGCGGCGATAGAACCGGGGTGCACCTCGGTAACCACCACGCCCTCCCCGGGCCTGGCGTCGAACTGCCTGGCCAGCTGCGGCGTCAGGGTTTGCACCGTCAATCCGATTTCATCGGTGCTGCGAGCCGGCCCCTGGGCGACCAACTCATCCTCAGCCAGCGTGCCAATGGTTACGTTCAGGATCTTGCGTTTGCCATTTCGCAGGATGGTCAGTTCTTCCCGGCTGCCGGGCTCGGTCAGCGATACCCGGTTGCGGAAACTACCGACCTCCTTCACCGGTTTGCCACGGAAGGCGACGATTACATCACCCTGGAGCAGGCCGGCTTTCTCGGCTGGAGAGTCTTCGCTGACCTGGGCGACGAGGATACCCTGTCCCGGCTTGATATCGAACGACTCGGCAAGATCGGGGGTGAGCTGCTGAATCACGATACCCAAATAACCGCGGGTCACTTCACCGTTTTCTATCAACTGATAAGCGATCGATTTGGCGAGGTTGCTCGGAATCGCAAAACCTACCCCCATATAGCCCCCGCTACGACTGAAAATAGCCGTATTGATACCCACAACCTCTCCATCCAGGTTCACCAGTGGACCACCGGAATTGCCCGGATTGATCGCCGCATCAGTCTGGATAAAATCTTCATAGTCGTTAATACCAATGCTGGTCCGGCCCGTGGCGCTGACCACGCCGACGGTCAGGGTATGATTAAGGCCAAAGGGGTTACCGATCGCCACGACCCACTCGCCGACCTCCAGTTGTGAAGAATCACCCAGTGGCAATGCAGGCAGGCTATCTGCCTTGACCTCGACCACCGCGATATCGGACTGCGGATCGCGTCCCGTCACTTGTGCCTCGAATTCTTGTCCGTCCTGGAACCTGACCCGAATCTTGTCAGCACCCTTCACGACGTGATTGTTGGTCAGGATGTAGGCCTTGTCTGATATAAAGCCGTCCCTGGTGGCGAATACAAAGCCGGAACCCTGCCCGATTGCACGGCGTTCGCTGCGCGGTGCTTCGGGCCGCGCCCCCGGTATACGGGGTAACTCATCACCAAAGAACCGCTTGAACAAGTCATCACCAAAAGGTGAATTTCCACCGAATGGCGATGAAGATCCGCTGCTGCCGGAACCCGGTGTCTTCCCCTCCACCTGAATGAATACCACCGAAGGTGAAACAGAACGCGCTACGGACGCAAAAGCCTTGCCGGTCTGACGCAGGTTCTCCACTCCAGTGTCGAGTGCGACAACAGGCGAGGTAACGACTGCAAGCAGCAAAACAACAGTCCGCGCCATCCGATTACTCTTCATTATCGTCTCCTTTGTTAACCATGAATCTCTACAAACCATCTAGTTCACATCCACCTTGATCGTCCTGCGCCGCCGTGATTCTGCCTTCGGCAGTTCAACCCGCAGCACACCATTGCGATAGCTGGCTTCAGCTTTGCTGACTTCCACTTCCTCTGGCAGTGCGATGATCCGCTCAAAGGTGCCATAAGCGCACTCCGTCACACGGTAATAGCCTTCTGTGTGCTCGCGCTCGACCTGCTTTTCGCCACGCACAATCAGGTGGCTGTCGAGAACCTGCAAATCAAAGTCACTCTTCTCCAGCCCCGGTATCTCAAGACGCACCACCACAACCTTGTCGTCATCGAAAACCTCGGCAGCCAGCACACCCCATCCCGCGCTGCGTACAGCGACATCCCGGGACTTGCCGGTGTTATCTTACCAATCATCCTGTTCACCCGGATAGAACCGGGTGATGGCGCCGGCCGCACGCCGGTACAAGCGCTGCCAGCCCTCGACCAGGGAGTCCCACGCTTCATTCAGGCCCTCTCTCAAGTTGATGCATTGTGGTCATAATCACTTCCTCCTCAATTCAAAGAATCTCATGGACTCGCGGACCGGGCGTTCACCGGCCCACGAGTCGACAGTCATGTCTCTAGAACAACTCTGATACCTGCTGTTTGATCCTGTCGAACCAGCCCTTTCCGCCCTTGCCACCGGTTGTCTTGTCCTCGATCATATCCAGCTGCTCATACATTGCGGTGAACGATTTCTTCGAGCCGTAGCCGAGCAATTCAGCCATGTTCAACTGGGTTCGCGCTGCCGCGAGTAAATCCATCAGCGTCTCGTTGTCCTTGACAGTGCGCTCTTCATTTTCAGCCAACGCTTCGGCGTTGCGGAGCAACTGTTGTGCACGAAATACAGGTAAAGGAATGACTTCGTCGGTAGTGACCACGATTGTATTGAGTGCCGCCTGCAACTCTGTCCTGGCTTCATCGAGCCTGCCTTCATCGATCAGCGGTACAATGGCCTTGATCGCGGCCGGGTAGGTCGCCAGTGGGATGCTGGTGCTTTGGATCACGATCTCGCTGGCCAGATTGGCTACCAGCGGCCGCGCTTTCTGGATTTCACCGTCCTCCAGATACTCCTCGGCATCATGAATCATTGCCTTCACGGTATCGGTACTCGCCAACAGGTCGTAAGTCATCATCTTGACGTCTACAGGCGCCAATGCCAGGGCGGGATCACGCGCCAGTATCAGTTCAAGCTTACCTGTAGCCCGTTCCAAAGCCGCCAAGGCTTCCTCAGCGTGTTCCCCATCAAGGGCTTGCATTGCCTTTTTCGTCTCTTCGATGGCCGCACCGGCGTCGGCAATAACCTTCTTGCGTCGTTCACTCGCTTTGTCCGTCGCTTCGGTGTCAACATCCGGCTGCACTGACCGGGTCGTGGCTGACTGCGCCTGCGGCTCACCAGGCAGTGATGACTCCCCGGCAAGCAGCGGAGACGATGCGAGCCCAAGGCTCAACAGGACAGCAGACAAAAGTGTCAATATCGATCTCTTCATGACTCAACTCCTTATCGCATGTCTATCACCTGACCCATCATCACTCGGTCGACAGGCGACCACAGAATTGGCTTTCTCGCGATGTATTTCATCCTCTCCTGTAGCGAGTTGATGGGTCTTTGTTGGCAGAAAATAGGGGCGATTTTTAAGATTTCAAGCCTCATGAACCGGCAACACTTGGCACGATATTTTTTGGTATTATTTCTTTTTTATTCTTATAGTTAGCACCGATCTTCGAGTGCGATAAGGCATTCTGTGCAACAACACGAGCAAGTTGCGCTCTCCTGCCTGAGACCTGGCCTGCACACCGTTACACATTGCATTGAAACATCCACTCAACGCCCGACTTCGGTGACCTCACATTAACCGCATGGCCAGTTGGCCCTGTTCTCTCAAAATCAAAGTGCTGAGTGTGCGTCTAGCGGGAGACAGGCATCATCAGATGCCGGCTCGCCGTTGAAAATCACGCAGCCCGTCCCTATATTAAGTCAGGGAAAAACGTCTGGTCGAGGAATACAAAGTGCTTCTGATATCACTTCTGGACAGGAACAGTATCGCCCTGAGCCAACCTGAAAAAGGCAGGACAGAAGATTTCTTATACAGGGTATGAAGATCGTTACCGGCAAATCTATCTCACCAGGTTATGCTCAGGGCCATGCGATGACCCTGGGGATCGAGCAACCCGGTATCACCCGAACGCAGATCCAGCCTGACGAGATCGAATCAGAGCTTGAACGCTTTCATAGCGCGCTTGAGGAAAGTTATCGTGAGCTGACGCAATTGCAGGCACGGGTTCAATCTGAAATCGGCTCTGAATCAGCGGACATATTCTCCGCGCACCTGCTGTTTCTCCAGGATAAGCAATTCATCGACAAAGTCGAGGCATCCGTCCGAAACGATCATCTCGGCCTGGAGTCAGCAATCCAGGTAACGATCGATGAGCTCGCCAGGCTTCTGATCGAAGCCGATAGCGCATTTATGCGCGAGCGCGCCGCGGATGTTCGCGACCTGCAACGCAGACTGCTACGCCATATCACGTCGTCGAGCGCGCAGCAGCTGGCGAAGCTTGAGCCCGGATCGATACTCGTTGCAAGAGAACTGTTACCTTCCGACCTGCTTGAATTCGATCGTGAACACCTGGTGGGGATCATAACAGAGACAGGTGGTGAAACCGGTCATGCCGCGATTCTTGCCCGCGCACTGGGGATACCGGCGGTCACCGGAATCACCGACGCAATGCGTATCATAAAGCCGGGCATGCCAGCCCTGATCGATGGCCAGACCGGAGAAGTCATCCTGGAACCGGCGCCGGAGCGGCTCCGGGCTTCAATGCATAACAGGCAAAACTATGAGCGGATATCGCAAAATGCAATTGATGCCGAGGACTGCGAGTGTATAACCCTGGATGGAGTAAAGGTTCAACTGTTCGCCAACGTCGGACGCCCCTATGAGGCAAGCCAGGTTGCCGAACACCACCTGGAGGGTGTTGGCCTGTTTCGCACTGAATACCTTTTCCTCGATGAGCCTGTTGCACCTTCATTCGAGCGCCAGCGCGAAATCTATTGCCAGGTCGCGGCGTCTCTGCAGGGCCTGCCACTGATAATTCGTACCCTGGATCTGGGTGGAGACAAATGGCCGGCCTTCCTGAAGCCCAGGTTTGAGGCCAACCCGAACCTGGGTGTACGTGGCTTGCGCTTTTCGCTACTCGCAGCCGAACAACTGTTCCGCGATCAGATACGTGCGACGCTACACGCCGCAATTCAGCACGATGTGCAAATCATGCTTCCCATGGTGCTGGGGGTCGCTGACCTGCAGCACGCATTATCAATTATCCAGGACGTTGCAGAGAAAGAGGGGCTCCCAGAGCTGCCTCCCATTGGTACCGTCATAGAAACACCGGCAGCCGTATTCACCATTGAAGAAATACTCGCAGCTTCCGATTTCGTCAGTATAGGAACCAATGATTTGACCCAGTTCATGCTGGCGGCCGACCGCAATGCCCTCGCAATGATCGACGACTACACCGTACTGCATCCGTCGGTGTTGCGTGCGGTGCACCGGATCATTGAAGCAGCGGATGCTGTTGGCAAGCCCGTCTCAGTATGCGGCGAAGCGGCGGCTGATCCTCGCGTGGCCTGCCTGCTCATCGGACTGGGCGTACGCAGACTCAGCATGAGTCCGGTGAGTGCAGCGCGGGTACGTTACGCGGTACGTGCGTCTTACCAAAGCTCCCTCGAATCACTCGCACAGGCTGCGCTGCGCAGCGACTCTGCACAGACCGTATCCACGCTTGTTACCGACGCGCTGAGGACTACATATCCCAATTTCCATGGCAATATAACTTCAGTGTAATGGTATCGACCCCGCACTAATTCTC
>JBDNAP010000234.1:0-4101 GCA_039768325.1 Thiogranum sp. | reverse complement strand
TTTCTTTGATAGCGGTCAACGGCACGGTTATGTTCTTTCAGGGTACCGGAAAATTGATGGCTGCCGTCCCCAATGGCAACAAAGTATAATTCCTTGCCGGCTGCAGGATGCAATGCTGCCAGTATTGCATCTTCCCCCGGCATTGCAATGGGCGTTGGCGGCAATCCCGAGCGGGTATAGGTGTTATAGGGCGTATCCTTACGCAAATCACGGAAACGGATATCACCTTTATAGCTGTCTCCCATACCGTAGATGACCGTCGGATCGGTCTGCAGCTTCATACCCTTTTTGAGACGGCGCACGAACACACCGGCAATACGCGCACGTTCTTCCGCGATGCCAGTCTCTTTTTCAACAATTGAGGCAAGTATCAACGCCTCATAGGGTGATTTTAAGGGTAAATCGCCGTCACGATCCTGCCAACTGCGCTGCAGGAAACTCTCCATATCGAGATAGGCACGCCGTAGAAACTCGACATCTGTCGTGCCACGCGGGAAATGATAGGTTTCGGGCATAAAACGGCCTTCCGGGTTAATTCCGGGGTAACCGATAGCGCGCATAACCGCTTCACCGTCGAACTCTTCGAGCGTGTGCACAAGGACTTTGTCCCCGATAACACGCTGCATCATTTCCTTGAACGTTTCACCTTCGATGAGGGTTATATCGTGTTGTATCACTTTGCCGTCGGTCAGCTGGTGCAGGAGCTGCTCTGGGGTAATACCCGGCTGCAGCTGGAACTCCCCCGCCTTGATGCGGGAATCCAGATCAAGGTAACGAGCCAGCAATCGCAAATATAGGGGGTTCTCCAGTACCTGCTGTTCTGTCAGCCCAGCTGAAATAGATTTCAGCGTACTGCCCGGCTCTACCAGAAGTGCGATGCCACTTTCAGGTATTGAAAGGGGGTTCTGCCTGAATGATCTAAAGTCCATCAACAACCAGGCAATCACCAGGCTAAGTGCAATAAGCACAACACCCGAAAGACGAAAAGCGATGTCGCCCGGACTACGTTTTTCTTTTTGTTGCTCGTTCACGATGCATACCAGTAGCCGTCACCGGCCTTGTCACACTCTGCTAAAGTCACCTGCAGCTGCCGGGTAATCGGGCCGGAGTCAAAAGACCCCAAGCCGTCGATACTGACAACCGGCCAAACACCAATCAGGCTGTTGCAAACAAAAATTTCCCGCGCTGCTTTCACATCATCAAGCGATATAGGGCGGATCTCGGTTTCTATTCCCAGGCCTTCTGCCAGATCGAGAATAACAGATCGCATAATGCCTGCTACACCGCATTTTGATAGATCCGGCGTTATCAGAACCCGGTTCGTCACTATAAAGACATTACTCATCGTACCTTCAATGACCCCCTCACAGTCACTTAACATCAGGCCTTCGGCAATAACCGGATCATTCCACTCGGCACGCGCCAGCACCTGCTCCAGGCGGTTAAGGTGTTTTATACCCGCCAGCAGCGGCTGGACAGCCAGCCGTGTATTACAGATGCGTACACGAACTCCGCTATGAGTTCGATCTGCCGGCCATTCAGGTAGCGGCTGCAGACTCACAATACGTGTCACACCCTGACCCGAAAGCGGACCATAACCACGCCCGGCAGAGCGGCGACTGAGGATCAGCTTCAGGACCATATTGTCGCGCCGGGCAGCCAGTTCTTCCACTTCATGACTGACCAGACTCCAATCCATGCCGGGGAACTTCAAGCGCTCACATCCCGCCTTCAAGCGCCTGATATGCCTTTGCAGAAACTCCGGCCCGGAACGGTGAATACGGATAGTCTCAAACAAGCCGTCTCCATACTGCAAAGCACGCTCAAACACATCGACCCGCGCCTCCGCCTGACCGTTCACCCAGCTCAGCATTCCCTTCATCACTGCGACCCTTCCAGTGCGTACAACATGGCACGGGCTTTCGCCCTGGTTTCGTCGAGCTCCTGTTCCGCAACCGAGTCGCTGACGATTCCTGCGCCGGCACGAAAACTAAGTTGTTCGCCGCTTCGCACCATGGTGCGAATCAGAATATTCAGGTCCATACTGCCGTCATGATTCAGATAACCCATGGAACCTGTATAGGCCCCACGCCCGCTATCTTCAAGTTCTGCAATGATTTCCATGCAATGTACTTTCGGACAACCGGTTATCGTCCCGCCGGGAAAGACCGCAGCAATGAGCTGACCGGGCGTTATTTCCGGTCGCACAACAGCCTCAACATTAGACACGATATGATGAACCGTTGCATAGGATTCCAGCGTCATCAATTCATTAACATGTACGCTGCCGGGAATCGCAATACGCCCCAGATCGTTACGCTCCAGGTCTATCAGCATGATGTGTTCGGCGCGCTCTTTCGGATGGTCAAGCAATTCATCAGAGAACGCCCGGTCGGAGTCACTCCCGGGCCCTCTGGGACGTGTTCCCGCAATTGGTCGGGTTTGCACCGTGTTGCCCCTGACTGCGACCAGGCGCTCAGGGGAGGAACTCAGAATAGCGTTATTCCCCCAGGTCGCCAATCCGTTATAGGGTCCCGGATTGGTTTGTCGCAAGCGCCGGTATAAAACATCAGCCCCCATACCCGGCGGCCAGGTGCCGCGCCATTGCCTGGACAGATTGACCTGAAAAACATCGCCATCACGAATATACTTCAGAATGCGCCAAACGGCGTCCAGATAGCGTTGTGGCGAATCTTCCACCACCTTACAGTGCGGCAAGGGCGTGGATGGAGGCAAGGTCTGCAGGCGAGTAATATCCTCTTTTACAGCAACTGCATACTTTTTCTGCTCGGCAACGATCCAGCGACTGCCGCTTGTATGATCATGGACTATGGCTGCCGGAATTCGCGTCGCGCTTGCGATGGGCAATGCCGATGCATCGGACGGCAGTCTTAAGCGCGACTCTATTTGTGCTGCGAGTTCATATCCCAGGTACAGAAACCAGCCACCACTGAATGGCAGGCTGCCACCGTACTGATGCCTGCCTGCTGCTTCCCAGGGCTCGTCCAGGGTCGACAGGACGTTAAAAGATTCCCGGTCCTGCAAGATGTTTGTGTCGCCGGGATAGGCGAACAGGATATCAACACGACCCTGTGGCCCCTGGGTTGAACTTTCCAGCAGGTGGGGGTATCGCTGTCGATTCAGAACATGCAGATCAAGCAGATCGAATGAAGCTTCGATGGCCAGCTGATGAATCAACGGGCTCAGGGTTTGGAAAATACAATAGAGCCGTTAGTGCCGCCGAAGCCGAAAGAATTGGACATCGCCACATCAATTTTCATTTTACGGGCTTCATTCGGCACAAAGTCCAGGTCACAGTCAGGATCGGGGGTAAACTGGTTAATGGTCGGCGGAGCAATCTGATCGCGAACTGCCAGTACAGTAAATATCGCTTCGACACCGCCCGCGGCACCCAGCAGATGACCGGTCATCGATTTGGTAGAACTGACCGCCGTCTGCCAGGCGTGATCACCCAGGGCGGTTTTGATGGCTTGGACTTCCGCAATATCACCGGCAGGTGTGGAGGTACCGTGCGCGTTGACGTAATCCACCTGGTCCGGATTCAAGCCGGCGTCACGCAATGCATTACGCATGCAACGGGCCGCACCCTCACCATTTTCTGAAGGAAGCGTCATATGGTAGGCATCCCCGCTCATACCGTATCCGGCAATTTCAGCGTAGATATTCGCACCGCGCGCTTTGGCAGACTCATATTCTTCAAGCACCATAACTCCAGCGCCGTCACCCAGCACAAAACCATCGCGATCCTTGTCCCAGGGGCGGCTGGCGGTTTGAGGATCTTCGTTACGCGTGGAAAGCGCCCTGGCTGCTGCAAATCCCCCCAGGCCTGTAGGTGTACTTGCCATTTCTGCACCACCGGCCAACATGGCGTCTGCATCGCCATAGGCGATGATTCGTGCAGCCTCACCGATACTGTGCGTACCAGTGGTGCAGGCAGTCACCATGGCTATGTTCGGCCCTTTCAAACCATACATAATCGACAGGTTGCCGGAAATCATATTGATGATACTGGATGGCGCAAAAAAAGGCGAAATCTTGCGCGGGCCGCCTTTCTTGTAGGCATCGTAATTTTTCTCAATA